>JBIIUN010000313.1:0-6236 GCA_044339945.1 Kapaibacterium sp. (SeqCode) | reverse complement strand
CTGGGAAAACCCTAGGGTAGGCCGATCGCCAAGGATGTCACCGAAACGGTGCGGGCTCACGGCTGAGTTTGGCATGGCAGCGGTTTTTCGTTTCCCGCCCTTTCCCCCGGCGCCCGGCCTACCCTAGGGTTTTCCCAGATGCCGCTGCCGGATCTCATCGAAATCATTCCACTGCCGCAAACCGTCCGGGCTGCCATCACGGTCCCGGGTTCCAAGAGCATCACCAACCGCGCCCTCGTGTTGGCGGCGCTGGGCGATGGCGTCACGACCCTGCGAGGTGCGCTCTGGAGCGAAGACACCGAGGTAATGGTCGACTGCCTTCGCCGATTGGGCTTCGACGTTGGCGTGGAGCCGGACCCTGAGGAACCGGCGAATCGGACCATGCGGGTGGGTGGCCGCGGCGGGCTTATCCCGCGCTCCGGTTCACCCGGCGAACCGTTGGAGCTGTTCGTCGGCAACGCCGGGACGGCGGCTCGCTTTTTGGCCGCGATGGTCTGCCTGGGGCAGGGGACGTTCCGGCTCAGCGGAGTGCCCCGGATGCACGAACGCCCGCAGGCGGCCCTTTTCCGGGCCTTGCGCGAATTGGGTTATCGCCTGGAAGCATCGAACGATCGCTTGCCCGCGGTGATTCACGGCACAGGGCGGCGACCGGGCGGGACCGTCGTGAGCGTGGACGAAAGCTCCCAGTTCGCGTCGGCGCTCATCCTGTCGGCCGCGTTGGGCGGATGGGAAGTGACCGTGGCGGGCGCCAATGTGGAGGAGCTGCCCTACGTGGAGATGACCCGCCGGCTGGTGGCGGATTTTCCCCGGAACGGCGGCGAATTTCAGATCGAACCTGATGCTTCCAGCGGGAGCTATTTTTGGGCGGCCGGGGCACTGCTGGGAGCTGACATCACGGTCCGCGAATGGCCGGTATCGGGTTGGCAAATCGATGCGGAATTTCCGCGCCGGCTTCCGTTGCCACCCGAGCTCTCGCGGGAACGGGACCTCGGGGATTCCATCATGACCGCGATTGTGCTCGGCCCGTTTGCGGGCGCGGAGGTTCGCTTTACCGAGCTGGGACGCCTGCGGGTTCAGGAATGCGAACGCGTGCAGGCGCTGCGAACCGAGCTGACGCGCTGCGGCGCGGAAGTCGAGGAGGAGGGGGATACCCTGACCATCCGTCCCTGCAGCGTGCGGGGGGCGACTATCGAGACGTATCGCGACCACCGCATGGCGATGTGCTTTGCGACCCTTGGCTTGAAGGTGCCCGGCATTCGCATCCGGAACCCCGCCTGCGTGAAGAAGACGTTCCCTAATTTTTTCGCCAAGCTGGCCGCCCCGCCGCCGCACGGGCTGGGAGCGGTCATTTCCGACGTTGCCAGCGGACTCCCGCTGGCTGGTGATCAACTCCTAGCTGACTGATGCCCACTTCACGTTCCTCCGAGGCCGGCGCGCTCACGGCGCTGGGTTCCCGCTCCATGAAACTTCCGCAGGTCATCGCCATCGATGGTCCGAGCGCCTCCGGCAAGGGCACGCTTTCCCGACGGCTGGCCCAGGAACTGGGCTACTTCTACGTCGATTCCGGCGCGATGTATCGGACGCTGGCCTGGCAATGCCTGCGCCGCGGGGTGCCCGTGCCGGCCGAGCCCAAGCTGCTGAACCGGGAAACCGAGAAACCGATCATCGCCGAACTCCGCCGCTGGAAGACGGAGCTTCGCGATGTGGAAGGCTCCCTTTGGCTGCACGTGGAAGGCTATTTTCCCAAGGCGGAAATTCGGACCAACGAGGTGGAAAAGACCGTTCCGATCATCGCCCAGATCGGCAAGGTGCGTGACTGGATGGTCGCCAAGCAGCGCGAGTGTTCCACGCTGGGCGCCCTCGTCATGGAAGGCCGCGACATCGGGACCGAAGTGTTCCCGCTCGCGCCGGTGAAGTTCTTCCTGGACGCCAGCCAGGCCGCCCGGGCCGCCCGCCTGCAAGGACGCGGCAACATGGCCGACACCAAGCGCGACGAATACGACGAGAAGCGCAAGCAGGGCGCCCTTATTCCGGCCATCGATGCCATCCGCATCGACAACACCGGCCAGTCGGTGGACGAGACCTTTGCCGTGCTGATGGGCCATGTCCGCACCCGGCTGAAGATGAACTGAAAGCGGATCCGACGGTCCAACTGGAACCGACATGCCAAAAACATCCTTTGCCCTCGTTCACGGCGCCGTGTCCCGCTGGCTGCGGGCGCTGCTCTGCCTGCTCGCCGGCCCGGTGACCCTCATCGCCGACGGCAACGAAGTGGTGCTGCTCTTCAACCGTAGCCAACCCGGTTCCGAGGAGGTCGCCCGCCACTACGCCGCGCAACGGTCGGTGCCGACCAACCAGATACTGGGATTTGACTTCGAGAATTCGAACTACATCACGCGGCCGGCCTACATGAAGTTTGCGGAAGACTTCCTCATCAAGGAACTGGAGCAGCGGGGACTCGCCAAGTTCCGGAGAGACATTATCCCGATGAAGGGCGACCGCCCCGGCCGTGTGAAGTATCTTCTGACCCAGGCCAGTTTCCGTTACCTCGTGCCGAGCTTCGGTGTCCCGTGGCAAATCGCGGAAGCGCCCAACTGGAGTGAGCCCGTCGCGAACATGCCGGCGGCGGTGAAGCGGAACGAGGCCTGCCTCGACAATGAGCTTTCCCTCCTGCCGCGGCACGGTGAGCTGAATTTCGACGGCCCGCTGCGAAATCCGCGCTTCGCGTCCACAAACGCCGGTTGGCTGCATCCGACCAACGGTGTGATCATCGTCAGCCGGCTGGACGGCCCCAACATGGAGATTGCCAAGGCTCTCGTGGACAAGGCGCTGGTGGCGGAACGCGAGGGCCTGTGGGGACGCGCCTACTTCGACCTGCGCAACCTCACCAACGGCGCCTACGCCCCGGGTGACCGGTGGATCACCAATTGCTCCACCGTGGCCCGTGACGTGGGCTTCGAAACGGTCGTGGACAACCTTCCGGCCGTCTTGAACAACGCCTTCCCGCTGAGCCAGGTTGCGCTCTACTTCGGCTGGTATGAAGGTCATGCCACCGGACCGTTTGGGCTGTCATCCGTCGAGTTCGGCCCCGGGGCGGTGGCCTACCATTTGCATTCCTACAGCGCGGGCAATCCCCGCAGCGCGGCGCAGAACTGGGTCGGCCCGTTCCTCGCCAAGGGCGTCACGTTCACGATGGGGTGCACGTCGGAGCCGTATCTTACGTTCACGCCGCAGGTGGACGTTTTCCTCGAAAGCCTCCTGAAGCTGTGCTTCACCGCCGGCGAAGCGGCGCTGAACAGCCTGCCCGTGTTGTCGTGGCAGACGTTGGTGGTCGGCGACCCGCTCTACCGCCCCGGCGTGCGGAATCCGATCGAGTGGGCCGAGGAGCTGCGGGCCCGCAAGGGTCCCCAGCTCGACTGGGCCGAATTGCGTGTGGTGAACCTCCATCTGCGAACCGGGCGCGATCCGGAGGTCCTGCGCGATTACCTTGTCCAGCTGCCCTTGTCGCGCACGAGCCCGGTGCTCTCCGAAAAGATCGCGGACCTCTTCGCGGACAAGGGCGACTATGGCCGGGCCATCCAGTGGGAATCGCTGGCGATCAAGGCGGGTGGTTCGCCCCAGCAACGGGTCCGGCTCCTGCGCAATCTCGCGGAATGGCAGCGCACCTTCGGGCAAGCGTCCGATTCTCTGACCAGCCTGAGCCAGTTTACCCTCGAATTCCCCGGCCACCCGGACCTGCTTCCGGTGCGACGGGAGCAGGCCCGCCTTGCCCGGGAACTTGGCCGCGAGGAGCAGCTGAAGTTCTTTGAGTCGGAGCTTGCCCGCCTCGCCCCCCCGTCCACCAACGCGATGCCCGCGACTAACGCGGTTTCCGCCGGCAAGGCAGCCCCCGTAAGCCAGTGACTCCCTTTGGCCTCCATTGCGCTGCCCCGCTTGGACCGATCCAAGATGATGCGCGCAGTGGCTGGGGGCAGGTGTATCGCCGGTCCGCTGGTGGTCGTTGATCCGGCCGACCAGGAAATTCCACTGGGTGCCGTCTCGCCCCATGTCCTTCAGTTCAAGCGGGACGACGCCCCTTCTGGCGCGCGGCGCGCCGTCGAGAAACCGGCCGGGCGGCGACTGTCGGTCTCCCAATACGGGAACTTCGCCGCCGGTGTCCGCTGGGCCGGGGCAGTCATTTCTCCAGCCGGAACTGCGCCGCCCGGATGAATCTCCCCGAAGGTGAAGTTCTCAATCCAGGAAACGAGCCGAGCGCTTGGGGTGATCGTCGTCAGGTTGGCCGGCCGCCAGCCCCGATTGCTGGCCCGTTCCCTTTGGTGAACGGTGGCGAACACAACCTCGGCGCGGTCGGTTCGCCCGGTGAGGTGGCTGGGGCGATCGGGCATCGCCTGCGCGCCGTGAACGGGTTGTCCCGTCGTGAATGAAGTCGCGGGCCTGCCCGCCCGGGCTGCCAAAGGGAATCGGTTCCCAATCTAGGGCCCTGATTGTAACGACTGGGTGCCGTTGTTGCTGTTTCGTCATCCGCGGACGGTGCCCGTGTTTCCGAATCGTGAGGGCCGCGTCCTTCCCGCGTTACCGCCCGGACTAGAGTAGCGCGATGCGTGCTCACTGTCTCGCCGCCTTGGCGATTATCTCGCTGCTCGCCGGTTGTGCGACTTCGTCCTCCCGCCTCAATGGACTCCAGCTGGGGCTAGGGCGAGACGAGGTGGTGGAGATTCTTGGTCGGCCACATTCGGTGAGTGCCGAGGGTGAGGTGGAGTATCTTGCCTACAACCTTCTGGCCAAAGGTGCCGGCGGCCGGCGGGAATACGTGGTCAAGTTCCAGGCGGGCAAGGTGGTTGCGTTTGGTGAACGGGAAGACTTCGGCCAGCAGCGATTTGTGCCGGCGGCGCCCGCGGCAAAGTGACTGGAGAATCCGCTCATGACCTTCTCCCCCATGCTGGCCAACGCGCTCAACTTCGCCTTCGAGAAATCAACCATCGAAGGCAAGGTCACCATCAGCCTCCTGGTGTTGCTGTCGCTCTTCAGTTGGACCGTGATCATCAACAAGGCGCTGCAAGTTCGTAAGGCGAGACGGCGGACCCGCGACTTCATCGAGGCGTTTCGTGCGGTGCGTGACCCGTTGGAGCTGGCGCGCACGGGCAAGGACTTCGACGGCTCTCCCGCCTTTGAAGTCTATTCCGCGGGCACGGAGGAGCTGACCTACCACCTGAAGAACAACCCCGTGACGGTCAAACCCGGCGCGAAGGGATTTGGCGTCGCGGCGGATTTGGGGCAGACCGACGTGTTCGCCCGCACGCAGTCCGTTAAGGTCAGCCAGGCGTCCTTCGAGTCCGTCTTGGTGGCGATGGATCGCACGGTCAGTGCCGAGACCTTGAGCTTGGAAAAGGGCATGATCGTGCTGACGACCGCCGTGGCAGGGGGGCCGTTCATCGGATTGTTGGGAACGGTCTGGGGCGTCATGGAAACGTTCTCCGGCATCGCCATTGCCAAGAGCGCCAGCCTCACCGCCATGGCGCCGGGTGTGGCCGGCGCCCTGATTGCGACGGTCGTCGGCCTGTTCGTGGCGATTCCGGCCATGTTCGCCTACAACCTGATGATCACGTCCGTCCGGGGCATCACCCAGGAACTCGACAATTTCAACAGCGAGCTCGGGACCGCCTTGGAGCATCAGTATGTCGACCAGCGCCCGCTGGCCGACGAAATTGCTGACGCACTCCGGAACATGGGCCTGCCAGGGTTGGACCACGCCCGGTCCGGCACCGCGCAGGACAAGAATCCCGCCAACCGCGCCTGACTCATGAGCGCGTCGCGATCCGGCCGACGAGGGAGGAAAAAATACTCCTCATCGCATCACCACACGCTGAACGAGCTCAACATCACGCCATTGCTCGATCTGGCGTTCGTTCTCCTCGTCATCTTCATCATCACGACCGCCCCGACCGCAAACGACATCGAGTTGGACCTTCCCTCGGCGGCCGCCCGCCCGAAGGACGAGCCGAAACCCAACATCAACAATGTTTCGGTCGCCAAGAATGGCGGGGTCTTCTTCAACGCGGAACCCATCACCCTCAAGGATCTTCGGGACCGGCTGATCGCCTACGCGAAGTCGGACCCGGATATCCACGTGATGGTCCGGGGTGACCAAGGGGTTGACTACCAGAACGTGGTCAACGTGCTGGATGTGCTGACCGAGGCGGGCGTGACCAAGATCGGGCTCGCCACCGACACCGCCA
>JBIIUN010000024.1:0-20533 GCA_044339945.1 Kapaibacterium sp. (SeqCode) | reverse complement strand
GTCCGGAAGAAGCCGGGCATGTATATTGGCGGCACCGACGAACGCGCGCTGCACCATTGCGTCTCCGAGGTTCTCGATAACTCGGTGGATGAACATCTGGCCGGCCATTGCACCAAGATCGAAGTCACGATCCACGTGGATGGCTCGATCAGTATCCGCGACAACGGCCGCGGCATCCCGGTGGACATCAACAAGGACAGCGGCCTGCCCGGGGTTGAACTCGTGCTGACCACCCTCCACTCGGGCGGCAAATACGGCCAGGGCGGCTACAAGTTCTCCGGTGGCACCCACGGCGTCGGCGCCAAGTGCGTGAACGCCGTCTCCGAATGGTTCGAGGTTGAGGTGAGCCGGGAGGGCAAGGTTCACCACATGGAGTTCGAGCGCGGCAAGACCATGAAGAAGCTCGAAGTCATTGGCAAAGCCAAGGGCACGGGCACGTTGATTACGTTCAAGCCGGACACGGAGATTTTCCGCGAAACCATCGAGTTTAAGGCTGATCGCATCGCCCAGCGCCTGCGGGAACTGGCGTTCCTGAATTCCGGGCTGGAGATCGTCTTCACCGACGAGCGCCAGACCGAGCACCCGCCCGAAGTCTTCTTCTACAAGGACGGTGTCGAGGAGTTCGTGAAGCAGCTCAACAAGAGCAAGACCGTCATCCACCCGAAGCCGTTTTCGATCCGCAAGGAAACGAAGATGGTCACGCCCGACAAGGAAGTGGAAATCCACATGGAGTTGGTCGCCCAATACAACGACTCCTATAACGACCAGGTTCTTTGCTATACGAACACGATCCACAATCCCGACGGGGGCGCCCATCTCTCGGGCTTCCGCAGCGCCCTGACCCGCGCCATCAACCAGTATTCGAAGGCCAATTCTCTCCTCAAGGACAAGGACCCGCAGATCACCGGGGATGACGTTCGCGAAGGGCTCACGGCGGTCATCTCGGTCAAGCACAGCGACCCGAAGTTTGAGTCGCAGACCAAGGTGAAGCTCATCTCACCGGAAGTGGACAGCTACGTCGGTTCGGCGGCCTACGAGGGCCTGATGAATTTCTTCGACGACAATCCGGCCATCGCCAAGAAGATCGTCGAGAAGGGATTGAACGCCGCCCGCGCCCGCGAGGCTGCGCGCAAGGCCCGTGAAGCGGTCCGCAAGTCCGCTCTTTCCGGTGGTGGGTTGCCGGGCAAGCTGGCTGACTGCTCGGACCGCGATCCGGCCAACACCGAGCTCTACATTGTCGAGGGCGACTCCGCCGGTGGCTCGGCCAAGCAGGGCCGCGACCGTAAGTTCCAGGCCATCCTCCCGATCCGCGGCAAGCTGATCAACGTGGAGAAGGCGCGCCTCGACAAGGTGCTCCAGAACAATGAAATCCGGACGATGATCACCGCCATCGGCACCGGCATCGGTGGCGGCGAAGGGGAAGGCGCGTTCAAGCTCGATAACCTGCGATACCACAAGGTCATCATCATGACCGACGCCGACGTGGATGGTTCGCACATCCGCACGCTGCTGCTCACCTTCTTCTACCGCCAGATGACGCAGCTGATCCGCGATGGCTACGTTTACATCGCCCAGCCGCCGCTTTACTCGATCACCCGCAAGAAGCGCACGGACTACGTCGACGATGATGCACAGCTGAACCGCATCCTGCTCCAGAACGGCACCGAGGAAGTCCGGCTCAAAAACCTCGCCGACGGCAAGGAAGTTCCCGCCAAGCAACTGGAAGAGATCCTCAGCTTGCTGGAGACGCTGGATAAGCACGCCACCTACATCAAACGCCAGGGCGGCGACTTCGCCGACTACGTGGATAAGCGGGCCGCCGACGGCACTTTGCCCCAGCACCTCGTCAAGGTGCGCGAGGGCAATGCCGAGTCGGTTCACTACTTCCTGAGCAACGAGACGTTCGAGCAGTTCAAGACGGAGAACCCGGACCTGTTCGGCGACGCTGAGGCGAAGGAGAAGCTGGAGAAGGCCAAGGGCCAGAGCCGCCGGGCTGCGCACGCCGATCTCCATCTCGAGTCCCGTGCCATCGCCGACCTGTTGGGGCGGCTTGCGAAGAAGGGGCTCGCCATCGAACACTACGCGGCGCAGGACAAGCCGCTCTTCGAGCTCATCGAAGGCGAGGGCGACAAGGCCGTTACCACCCCGATCTTTTCGATCCCGGAGATACTGAGCGGCGTGAAGTCGGTCGGGAAAAAAGGCATCCAGATCTACCGTTTCAAGGGCTTGGGTGAAATGGATGCGAAGGAACTCTTCGAGACCACGATGAACCCGGCCAAGCGCAAGCTCCTGCGCATTGATCTGACCGACGCCGTCGAGGCCGAGGAGATGTTCACCCGCCTGATGGGCGACGAGGTCGAGCCCCGCCGCCAGTTCATCGAGGACAACGCCCTCAACGTCCGCAATCTCGACGTCTAAGCCGCCCGTTTCGCCCAGCCATTTTCCGTTCCCGCCATGCCCGAAAACGATTCCAACGGTCCGCAAGCCAGCGGTGGTGCCTACACCGGCAACGAGAAGATCCACAAGATCAACGTCGCCGACGAGATCAAGGCCTCGTTCCTCGACTACTCGATGTCCGTCATCATCTCGCGCGCGTTGCCCGACGTGCGCGACGGACTCAAGCCGTCCCAGCGCCGCATCCTGTTCGCGATGGAGCAGCTATCGCTGTTCCCCGGTCGCAAGCACATGAAGTGCGCGAAGATCTGCGGCCAGACCTCGGGCGATTATCACCCGCACGGTGAAGCGGTCATTTACCCGACGCTGGTCCATATGGCCCAGGCTTGGGCGATGCGGGAGAAGCTGGTGGATGGGAAGGGCAACTTCGGTTCGGTCGAAAACGATCCGCCGGCGGCCATGCGTTATACCGAGGCGCGACTCACGCACCTCGGCGCGGCGCTGATGACCGACATGGACCGGGACACGGTGGACTTCGTCCCGAACTACGACGAGCGACTCATGGAGCCGTCGGTCCTGCCGGCGGCCTTCCCGAACCTCCTTGTCAACGGCGGCACCGGCATCGCGGTCGGCATGGCCACCAACATGGCCCCGCACAACCTCGGCGAAGTCATCGACGGTATCTGCGCCCAGATCGACAAGCCGACGATCACGATTCCCGAGCTGATGAAGTTCGTGAAAGGGCCGGACTTCCCGACGGGCGGTTTCATCTGCGGCATCGAGGGCATCAAGAACTACTTCACCACCGGGCGTGGCAGCGTGAAATTGCGCGGCCGCATCGGCGTGGAGGAGATGAAGGGCAACCGCGAGCAGCTCGTCATCACGGAGATTCCCTACAACGTGAACCGGGCCGGTCTGGAGGAGCAGATCGCCAGCTTGGTGAACGAGAAGATCATCACCGACATTTCGGCGATGCGGAACGAGTCGGACGAGAACTGCCGTCTCGTCATCGAGCTCAAGCGGGATGCGAACCCGAAGGTTGTCATCAACAACCTGTTCAAGCACACCCAGCTTGAGACGAGCTTCAGCGTCAATGCGCTCGCCATCGATCATGGCAAACCCAAGACGCTCAACCTCAAGGAAATCATCCAGTGTTACATCGAGCACCGCCGTGAGGTCGTTGTCCGTCGCACCCGGTTCGAGCTGAACAAAGCCGAGGAACGCGCCGAATTGCTGGAGGGCTACGTTTGCGCCCTCAACAACCTCGACGAGTTCATCCGGATCATCCGCAACTCCAAGAACCGCGAGGAGGCCAAGGTCAAGCTGCTCGCCTTCGAGTGGACCCGCGCCCAGGTCGAGCGCTGGGGCATCCTCATCCGCAGCGAGGAACGACTCAGCCAGTCCGGCCGCTACGCACTCACCGAGCGCCAGGTGGACGCCATTCTCGAACTCCGCCTCTACCAGCTCACCGGGCTCGAAATCGACAAGGTGAAGGCCGAATACGGCGAGCTGATTGAGCGCATCAAGGACCTGCTCGACATCCTCGCCAAGGAGTCGCGTGTGCTCTCGATCATCAAGCAGGAGCTCAAGGCGATTAAGGAGAAGCACGCCACGCCACGCATGTCCGAGATCGTGCCCGACGAGGGCGAGATCGCCATCGAGGACCTGATCGCCAACGAAGGCGTCATCGTCACGCTCACGCACAACGGCCTCATCAAGCGGACCAACGTCTCCAGCTACCGCGCCCAACGCCGTGGCGGCAAGGGTGTGATCGGCATGAGCACCCGCGAGTCCGAGAAGCCGGAGGATGCCGATTTCATCAAGCACCTCTTCACCTGCAGCACGCACGACTACCTGATGTTCTTCACGAATCTTGGGCGCGTTTATGTGGAGCGGGTGCACGAGATTCCCGACATGGGCCGGGCCGCCAAGGGGCGTTCCATCGCCAACATTCTTGAACTTCGTGCCGAGGAAAAGATCCAGACCTTCGTTCGCGTGGAAGCCAAGTATGGCGCCAACAAGGAGGATCAGACATGGCAGCAGGCGCATGAGCTTTTCTTCGTAACCCGCAAGGGCACGACGAAACGCACGGCGCTCAGCGACTTCAAGAACGTCCGGCAGGGCGGCATCATCGCCATCACACTGGAGGAGGGCGATGACCTCGTGGAGGTGAAGCTGACGACCGGCCAGAACGAGATCGTGCTGATCACCAAGGAGGGCATGAGCATCCGTTTCATCGAGGATCAGGTTCGCTCCATGGGACGGGGCGCCGCGGGTGTAAAGGGGATCGAGTTGGAGAAATCCGACGCCGTCGTTGCGTGCGCCATCGTGGACCCGCAGGCGACGTTGCTGGTCGCCGGCGAAAACGGCATCGGCAAGCGCACCGACTTCGAGGAATACCGCGTCCAGAGCCGCGGCGGAAAGGGCATCATCACCATGAAGACCGGCGACAAGACCGGAAAAGTGGTCGGCGCCCTGACCGTGCACGACTCCGATGAGCTCATGCTCATTACCAACGGCGGCCAGATGGTCCGCATCCCGGTGAAGGGAATCCGTGAAGCCGGCCGCAACACCCAGGGTGTAAAGCTCATCGATCTCGCCGAGAAGGATCGCCTGCAGGCCATCGCGCCGGTCATCTCCGAGAAGGATGAGGATGTCGCGAGCGGGGAAGCCACCGTGGCCTGATCCAGAATTCAAACTCCCGGAGGCGCGGAAGATTTCCGCGCCTTTTTGTTTGGCAGGAATCTGGAGCGTCGCCTGGCGGCCAAGCGGGTCGAGGACTGCGCGGCGAAGCCTGGAGTGGTTTGGGTTCGGGCGAGTAAACGCTTTCCCGGACCGCTTGGGACTCCAATGCTTCCGGTGCTGATGGATTCTCAACCTCCGGCAGGACTCCTGCGCAAGAGCACCGATTGCCGCGTCGTGGGCGCTTCACTCTGGTTTCTGCCGGTGCGGACCCGCGTGCCGCTCAAGTTCGGCACCGAAGCGCTGACCTTCGTGACCTGCGCCCGGGTGCGCCTGCGGGTCACCGGTCGCGACGGTCGCACCGCCGAGGGCTGGGGTGAAACTCCGCTGAGCGTGCAGTGGGTCTGGCCCAGCCAGTCGCCCTACGCGCCGCGCCATGATGCGCTCAAGCTCTTCTGCGAGGTGCTGGCCCATGCGTGGGCCAATTTCGCCGATTGGGGCCATCCGCTGGAACTCGGCAACGACTTCACCGAACTGTTGTTGCCGCGCTTGGTCGAAGATTTCAACGCGAGCCGCCTCGCGGGCGGTTCACGCGAATCGTCGCTGCCCTGGCTCGCGGCTTTGGTTGCGAGCTCCGCCTTCGATTTGGCGCTGCATGATGCTTTCGGGCAACTGCATCGCTGCCCTTCCTACGCAACTTACGGCGCGGAGTTCCTCAATCGCGACTTGGGCGACTTCCTCCAACCGGCCGCGGATGCTGACGTTTCCTTCGCCGGCAAATTCCCCGCCAACTTTCTCCGGCCACAACGGCGGGACCGGTTGCGGGCGTGGCACCTGGTTGGTGGACTGGACCCGCTCGATGTTTCCGAGCTCCGTGGCGACGAACCGGACGACGGTTATCCCGTGCTCCTCGCCGAATGGATCCGGCGCGACGGGCTGAAATGCCTGAAGATCAAGCTCCGGGGCAATGACGCCGGCTGGGATTACGACCGGCTTGTGAAGGTTGGCCAAATTGCCGTGGCCCACGGTGCGGAGTGGCTCACCGCCGACTTCAATTGCACCGTCCACGAACCCGCCTACGTCTGCGAAATTCTCGACCGACTGCGCGACGAGCATCCGCGGCTGTTCGGCCTGCTGCTCTACGTTGAGCAGCCATTCCCCTATGAGCTCGCTGAACATCCGATCGCGGTGCACAGCGTCAGTGCCCGCAAGCCGCTGTTCCTGGATGAAAGCGCGCACGACTGGAAGCAGGTCCGGCGCGGACGCGAGCTCGGTTGGACCGGCGTCGCGCTCAAGACGTGCAAGACGCAGACGGGGGCGCTGCTGTCCGCGTGCTGGGCGCAGGCGCACGGGATGACGCTGATGGTGCAGGATCTCACCAATCCCATGCTCGCGCAGATCCCCCACTGCCTCCTGGCCGCCCACGTGCCGACGATCATGGGTGTGGAAACCAACGCGATGCAGTTCTACCCCGAGGCCAGCACCCCCGAGGCGGCAATTCACCCCGGACTCTATCGGCGACAGGATGGGTGTGTGGATCTGGCATCGGTTGCCGGCGCGGGCTTTGGCTACCGGTTGGCGGAGATCAACCGAACCCTGCCGACGGCACCCGCCTTCGAATCCTGACGAGTGGTTCCGTCAGTAGTCCTCGACCGCAACCTACGAAGACCTTCGTTGACATCTACGAAGTATTTCGTAAACATCGCCGCGTGCCCGCCAATCCCATTCCCCGACCCACGGAGTCGGAACTTCTGATCCTCCGGGCGCTGTGGCGTCTCGGCCCCAGCACCGTGCGGCAGGTTGTCGAGGACCTTGGGTCTGACACTGGCTACACCACTGCGCTCAAGCTGCTCCAAATCATGACGGAGAAGGGGTTGGTTACCCGCGACGATTCGGCGCGAACCCATGTGTTCACGCCGGCCGTTCCGGAGACCACGACCCAACGGCAGTTGGTGGATGACCTCTTGGACCGGGCTTTTGGCGGCTCGGCCCAGAAGCTGGTCCTGCACGCTTTGGCCGGGCGGAAGCCGTCCGCGGCGGAAGTCAGCGAACTGCGCCGGCTGCTCGATACCCTCGAAGGAAAACAACCATGAACCTGATCCTTGAACTTGTGCGTCATCCCGCGGCCAGTCGCTGGGGCGAAGTCCTGCTGCATTTTCTGTGGCAGGGAACCGCGGTGGCCGCGCTCCTGGCGGTTGTCCTGAGCCGGCTGCGTCACGCCACCGCCGCGACCCGTTACCAGCTCGCCTGCGCGGCGTTGGGGCTGATGGCGGTTCTGCCCTTGGCAACCTGGCTGGTCCTCGACGGCTCCGATGGGCTTCCGCTGACCGCCAGTCTCGGCGGTTCCATGACCACGGTCGCCCTACCGTCCGGCGCTGCGTCCGGGCTGGGTGGTGGCGTTTCGAATCTGCCGTGGCGGGGGGCCGTGATGCTGTTGTGGATTCTCGGGGCGGCTGGGTTTGGGGTGCGCCTGATCGGCGGTTGGTGGCAGGCCCGACGCCTCACCGAACGCAATGTCGTCCCGCTGGGCGCACCGTGGACCGGCCGGTTGCGGGAACTGGCGCACCGCCTCGAAGTGTCCCGCCCGGTGCGGCTACTGGAATCCGCAGCCATCAGCGCCCCACTGGTGCTGGGCTGGCTGCGGCCGGTGATCCTCATGCCGGTGGGACTGGTGACGAACCTGAGTCCGGGGGAAGTGGGTGCGATCCTGGCCCACGAACTCGCTCACCTGCGTCGCCACGACTACCTCGTGAATCTGGCCCAACGCGTGACTGAAGCGCTGCTGTTCTACCATCCGGCCGTCTGGTGGGTCTCGGAACGCATTCGCACCGAACGGGAAAACTGCTGCGACGATCTGGCGGCACTGGCGGTGGGGGATGGGCGCGTCGTTGCCCGGGCCTTGGTCGCCCTGGCGGAGCGAAACGTTGGAATTCCCGCGCTGGCCCTCGCCGCGGACGGTGGCGCACTGGGCGAACGCGTGCGGCGCCTGCTCGGCGCGGAGTCCGCCGGCGGGCGGATCGGTGTCGGACGCCGGCTGCTATGGATTGCCGGGTTTGTGCTGCTTATGCTGGGCGGCGTCTGGGCGTTTTCCCAAGCCATGGCGCCCAAGCTGTTCGTGGCGGTGGCGCGGCTGCGCTTGGAAGCGCCTTCGGTGGCCGGAGAACCCGGCAAGTCCGGGAGCTACGACCCCTACTTCATCCAGACGGAGTTTGAAGTCATCCGTTCGCAGACCGTTCTTCGTGAGGTGGCCGAGCGGTTTGGTTTGGCCAAGTCAGCGGAGGCGGGTTCGCCGCTAACACCGGAACAAGCCACAGCCTGGCTGCGGGAAAGGCTCCGCGTTACCCAATATCACAATACGTCCTTGGTGGAGGTCCAAGTTGCCGCCGGGAATGCCCTGCTCGCGGCGGACCTCGCCAATGGGGTCGTTGACGTTTACCTCGCCCGGAGCCGGGCTCGGCGGTCGGAGAAGGGGATGAGGGAACGGGATATCATGGAACGGGCAGCTCAGGATCGCCGTAATGAGGCGGAGGAAGTCATGGCTGGCCGGCTGCAAATCGAGGAGAAGCTCGCGCAGCTGGCGCCGTCCGATCCCACGCGCCGGCAGCTCAGCGAGCGTGTCGATAGCATGCGGCGCGACTACGAAGCCCGTCGGGCGAGCTATGAGTCGTTGGCGGAGCGAATTCGTGAGCTGGGCTTGGCGCTCCAAACCACGGGTGGAGCCGGGGAAGTCATCGATGCGGCGGTGCCTCCGCTCCGCGCCCGCCGCTGGCGGTTGGTGCGAGATTGAAGGTCCGGCACACTCTCCGCCCAACGACTGGACATACCTTCACCCCACCAAGCTAGGTGCGCCTTCGTCGGCGAGGCATTGCATGCGCGCTAGACGCTGCCGTGCCGGCAACTAGACTGCTCCCCGACATGTCCACGTCCCTGCCGCCTGAGTCCGCCGCCGCCGGAGCCCCGAAGAAAGTTAACCTGCGTCGTCCCGACGTC
Source organism: Kapaibacterium sp. (SeqCode) (assembly GCA_044339945.1). GTDB lineage: Bacteria > Verrucomicrobiota > Verrucomicrobiia > Limisphaerales > UBA9464 > CAIWAH01. The sequence goes on along the minus strand of JBIIUN010000024.1, from coordinate 11,467 downwards.
ATGGAAGCCGTGTCGGCGCAGGTCGTCGCCCACTATCGAAGCCAGTTGGTGGAGCAGATTCGCGCCATCGGAGGGGTGATTTCGCAAGGCGACCTGACCGTGAAGTTGGCGAAGGAATTCGGCTTCTGCTACGGCGTGGAGCGGGCCATTGATCTCGCCTATGCCGCGAGGCGGGTATTCCCGGAGCCGACCCGAATTTTCCTGCTCGGGGAAATCATCCACAATCCCGAGGTTAACGATCAGATCCGGAATCTGGGAATCGTTTCGATCCCGCCCAAGCCTACGGATGAGGAGTTGGCGGCGTTGAGCCTGACATCGGCCGACGTGGTCATCATCCCGGCTTTCGGCACGGAAGTGGCCACGCGGAGGCGTCTGGAGGCGATTGGATGCCAGACGGTGGATACCACCTGTGGCGACGTCATGAGCGTCTGGAAGCGCGTGCGCCAATACAGCAAGGACGGCGTCACGAGCATTATCCACGGCAAGGCCAAGCACGAGGAGACTAAGGCAACCACCTCCCAGGCGACGGCCAATGGCACCGGGCATTACTTGGTCGTGTTCGATTTGGGCGAGACGGACTACGTCTGCGACTACATCACGAAGGGGGGCAATCGGGAGCAGTTCCTCGAAAAATTCCGGGGCGCGTATTCCCCGGGATTTGACCCCGATTTGCACTTGGACGCAGTGGGGGTAGCCAACCAGACGACGATGCTCCGCGGAGAAACCGAGGAGGTTCAACGCCGTTTCCGCCGAGCCATGGAGACGAAGTATGGGAATAGCCAACTGGGGGAGCACTTCCGGGTATTCGACACCATTTGTGGCGCGACTCAGGACCGGCAGGACGCTCTCCACAAGATGCTCCGCGAGCCCATGGACCTGCTGATTGTCGTCGGCGGCTACAACTCCTCCAACACGTCTCACTTGGCGGAAATGGGCGAAAAGGTCCTTCCAACTTACTTCATCAAGAACGCTGCCAAGATGAAGTCCGTCGAGTGCATCCAGCACTGGAATCAGCACATTTCCCAGGAGGTCGAGACGCCCAATTGGTATCCGCTCTCAGGGAAGGTCACGGTAGGTGTGACGGCTGGGGCCAGCTGTCCCAACAACTTGATTGAAGACACGATCAAGCGGCTATTTTCGTTGCGGTCTATCCCGCTGCCCGCTGTCTCCGTGCTGTGACCAAAGGGAATCTAGCGATTCGAAACGAGGTCGTGGATTAGCTTCTGTTCCAAAGGTCGGAGCAGCTTGGGGTCAATTCCGGACGCCAGGACCCGTGCGTCACGGAGTTGGTGGTTGGCCGCCAGGATTGCGGCGTAGATCGCGCGGTGGTGAGGTTCGGCTGCCTTCCAATCCATTTTCTGCGATTCGATGAGGCCGAGCGCATCCTCCACGCGGTTTTGCCGCAGGCGCCCGAACGCGAGGCCAACCGAAAGGTTAGGCGAGTCAGCATGAGTCCCGATCAGCCTTTGGAAAACCTCGACCGACCGGGCCACATTTTCACCTGCAAGAAGATCAAGGTAGGCGTTTTCCGCTTGGTATTCGCCATCCTTGGGCTGTAGGCGCGCGAGGACTCGGTGAGCCCGGCGCTCGTAGTCTGCGAAAGATCGATCAGGCAGGTTTCGCAGGATGCCATTGGCAGCGGTGAAAGAAAACCGAGGTTCGTCCAGCAATCGATTCCAAGCTTCCAAGGCCACGTTGGTGTGCCCCATCTGGAGCGCGTAACCTGCGATAAAGCTGACTCGGAGCCAACGGGTCCCTGCGCTTTCAAGGGCGGATTGGAGGTGGTGGACCACGCGGTTAGTTTCCCCTCGGGCAGACGCCAGAGCTGCCCGTGCGCACGCTGTCGCCTCCGGCGGGAAATCCTTTCCGCCGCTCGTAACCAATTCGTCGGCTTCATCCCATCGCCCAAGGCTGGCGAGCAACTCCACTCGCGCCAGGAAGATCGGTTCGCTTTTCGCTGCGCCAGCGGCAGGCAATAGTCCATCGGCCTCAACAGCGGCTCCGTGGGTCCGCATCCAGTTGGCGATCGCAACCAGATCGGCATCGTCGTGGTCCGCCGACAGGAGTTTAGGGACTTGTTCAACGCGTTCGTGTCGCCGGGTTGGATCGAGCCGCCATAGCACATCGATGGCGGAGAGGCGTTCGGCTAGCGTGGCCCCCTCGACTGTCGACAGGATTTCCGCGTTTCGGAGACGCTCCGATGTTTCCAGAAACTCCGCAGAAGCTAGATCGACCAGTGCATCAAGCCGTTCCTCACTTGGCGCGGCCGCAAACTGACGAAGCTGTTCAAGTCCAAGGCGGATAATCTCGGGAGAAGCATTCCGCAGCCGCGCTCGTCCCTGGATTAGCAATGCTCGCTTGGAGGCCGGGTGTTGGCGCAAAACCGTCGCGGCGCCTTCTTCCGCCTTGTCCCAACTCCCGGACGCCAACAATAGATCGAGTGCCAATTCTTGGGTCTTCAAGTCTCCCGGACTAAGCCGCAACAAATCCGATAACTCAGCTTGGGCCACGTCGGGGCGGGCAATCGACAATGCCAGGCGGATGAATTCTTCGCGATCTGCGGCTGTAGCGGAACCGACTGCGATCAATTGCTCCCAGTAACTGAGCGCCTTGGCGTGTCGGTTGAGGGACAGGAAGCGAGCGGTTACCCGCAACACGGCGGGATCGTTGGGGGCGAATCGGCTCGCGGACTTGATCTTTTCCGAGCACACGACCAATAGCCGACTGTCCATGGCGACTTGAGCTTCACCGGCCAACTGACGCGCCCTCCTGACGGTGTTCCAATTGCGCGCTGGCCGGTAGGCGACTACCGCTCCGCCGATTAACGCTCCGGTGATAATGAGAGTTATCCAAATCCAGCGAGAGCTATCCCGGAATCCCGGTAGTTGAGTCATCATGGTCAGCAGCTAACCCAATAGTGGGAATCGCTGGCGAATCCCAGCTAGCCTGATGATTGCAGGAAAGACAAAAAATTTCTTGCCGCAAGCGAGGTCCGTGAGTCTAATCGTCTCGCTCCAAGGGGGAGTTTTTTTTCTCATGAAAAAGTTATCAATTTTGGGGATTGCGGTTTCGGTTTTCGTGTTTTCGGGGAATGCCGCTTGGCTTGGCTCGTCCCGCACCGTTGGTCTGGATTCGACGCCCAAGTCGCTTTCTGGTCTGTCCGGCTTGATTGAGTCCAAGGAGATCGTGACTGGAGCGATCAATGGGCAACTGTCCGCTGGGGCCAAGTCGCAGTTGTCCGCTTTGTCTGCTGGACAGCTTTCTCAGTCAAAAGCTGTCCCTGTGCGGTGGAAGGATAGCGTTGTTGGACTCGCCGATGGTCTTGAGACAATCTCGGCTCAGGTTATTGATGCCAAACAATTCGGCGTTCCCGAGTCGGGGACGTGGGCTGCGGGCTTGGTCATGGTTGGGGTTGCTTTGGTGAGCTGGAATGCGCGCCGGAAGGCGGCCTAGTTTCCTGTTTTGAATATGAAAGGGCACCCTTTGGGTGCCCTTTCTTTTTGTCGCCTTCAATTCAGACGCATCTTCGCGCTGCCCCCATAGTTAGGCGACCCCTTAAGGAAAGGCAAAGGATGAACATCGAAGCCTTGGCGGCCTGGTTCCAGCGGAAGCAGAAACCGGAAGCGGAGGTCGAGGGGCGCGAGTAGACCCGGCAACGACTGCAGGCAGTAGCCGCCCGGGTGGGAGATTTATCCATTGGCGCACCCGGCTGATGCGACTGCGCACGGCCACCGGGACCGTTGGACTCCAGATTATCCACGGCCAGGATTCCTTCGCTTGGCACTAGGGGCTTTCCGGCCATCAACAACTCAGCTTGGGGCTGGCGGACAAGCTGGCGTTCACCTTCACTGCCACGGCCTCATATGCCGAGGCCGCCACCGTGGCGGGTTAGTGGGGCGTGCCGGTGGACGACGCCACCCTGCACGCTCTGCCCCAACCTCTCGGAGCCGGGGCCGAAGCCCGCACCCGGGCAGCCCTGAAGGCCCCGCCGCCGGAACGCCAGCCCCAGTTCGCGCTGACGACTCGGGCGGTGCTGATGCTCGACGGCTGGCAAGTCCGCCAACGCGGGCCACGTTAGGGGAAAAGGAAAACCACCGAAACCCGCGTGGAATGGCACGAATGGAAGACCGGCATCTTTTTCCGGCATGAACAGGCTGGCGTCACCGCCGGGAGGCGCGGCGTGCTGGCCGAGAACGCCGTGGTGGGGTGGCATTGCGAGGCGGTGGAGTTTGGCCAGCCTCTGCACTGGGAAGCACTGCGTGGCGGCCTCGGGCGGGCGCAAACACACGCTCGTGGCTGGCGACGGGGCGCCGTAGATCTGGAACGTGGACCTGGACCGCTGGGCGGACGCGACGCAGGTTCTGGACTTCTAACACGCCAGCCAGCGACTGTGGGAACTGGGCCGTGCCCCGCACGGTCCGGACGGAGCCGCCACCGCCGCGTGGGCCGAGCCGCGCCGGCGCCAACTGCGCCGCGGAAAAAAGAGCAACGTTGCTCCGGGAACTCGCCGGAATCACCGCGCCCACGGCCGCGGCGGGAGCCATCGTGTGGCGCGAGCAGAACTGTTTTTCCAGCCAGGCCGGGCGCATGAACTACCAGCGACTGCACCGGCGCGGCTGGCCCATCGGCATGGCCCATTAAAATCGGCCTGCCGTCAAGGGCAGAGCTACTTCAAGCGGCCTGGCCAGTTTTGGACGCCCCAGGGAAGCGCCACTTCGGGGCGCTGACCGAGTCCTGCCACAACCAGTTTTAGGAGCAACTCTGCTCAGCCAACTAATCGGGGGCAGTGTCCAGATGCGCCCCACCAAACATGTCAGGGCTGGCGCATCAAATAGAAGGGGCGGCATTGAGCAGGCGCAGGAGGTAATCTGGCTTGAGGGCGGCGTTGAGCTGTTTACCCCCGGCGCCGCGTTTGCAGGTCTTGTCCCGGCGCACAACGTTCAAGATCAGCCGGTGCAGATCGTGCCCTGCCAAACATGTGCTGGTAACTTGACCTTGGAGTTTTGACGGTGTTTCCTCCTCGCGCGTCTGGAGAGGTGGCCGAGTGGCTGAAGGCGCTGGTTTGCTAAACCGGTTTACGGTCAAAAGCCGTAACGGGGGTTCGAATCCCCCCCTCTCCGCCACTTGTCCTTACGGAAAAGGCTGTGTCGAACGTAGTCTTTGCGGGTCTTCCCTGAATCGCTCCAGTTCCAAGCGCCCAGTTTCCTTTTTCTTGGGTGCCCAGACTTAGCCTTGGAATCCGAAGATAGACCTTATTCTTTGGTTGCGAATTGCCCCTCAGTCTCCCGAAAGCTCCATGCAGGCCTCAGAGACGAACGGAGGTGGTCAATCCACGAATCGTTTTGTCAGGTCGCCGTAGGCGTCGATGCGGCGGTCGCGCAGGAAGGGCCAGTGGGTGCGGGTGACGTCCACTTTCTTGAGGTCCACCGGCACAATGAGGTTTTCCGGTTTGTCCACGGAAGCCTTGGCAAGGATTTGCCCTGAAGTTCCCGCCACGAAGGTTTGGCCCCAGAACTCGATGCCGTCGCCGCCGATGGGTTGCTCGACGCCAATGCGGTTGATGGCGGCCACGTAGCACCCATTCGCCACGGCGTGACTCCGCTGGATGGTCTCCCAAGCGAGGTGCTGGTTGACCCCGTATTCCGCCTTTTCCGAGGGATGCCAGCCGATGGCGGTCGGATAGAAAAGGATCTCGGCGCCGTTCATCGCCGTGAGCCGGGCACCCTCGGGATACCACTGATCCCAGCAGATGAGCACGCCAATGCGGCCAAATTTGGTGTCCCACGCGCGGAATCCCAGATCACCGGGGGTGAAGTAGAATTTCTCGTAGTAGAGCGGGTCGTCCGGGATATGCATCTTGCGGTAGATGCCCAAGAGCGCGCCGTCGGCGTCGATGATCGCCGCCGTATTGTGGTAGAGGCCCTCGGCGCGCTTCTCGAAGAGGGAAGCGATGACCACCACCCCGAGCTTCTTCGCGAGCTTCTGGAACTTCTCGGTGCTCGGTCCGGGGATGCGCTCGGCGAGGTCGAAGTAGCGGTGGTCCTCGCTCTGGCAGAAGTATTGGGACCGGAACAGCTCCTGGGTGCAGATGATCTGAGCCCCATCCTTTGCGGCCCGCTCGGCCGCTTTCAGGCAGACGTCCAAGTTATGCTTAGGATCCGGCGTGCACGTGTGCTGCAACAGGCCGAGGTTGACCGTGCGGCCTTTGGGATTGGGGCGGCTCATTTGAACTTGGACTTCAGGCGTTCGATCAGGCTGCTCTTGCGGGTCTTGATGGTCTTGGACGTCGTGCGACTGGTGCGCCCAGTCTGACTGGTGCCGATCTTGGAGGTCTTGGTGGTGCGGCTCGTCTTGATCGTCGAATTCAGCTTCATCGTGCCGCTGCGAGGCGCCCGCTTCTTCGGGCTGAGCTCGTCCTGGAACAGGTCACGGATGAACTTGCCCAACGTCTCGTTCGTCGGGCCATAGCCCTTGTGATAGATGAAGTGTTCCAGTTCGAACAACATCTCCTCGGCCGTTTGGTAGCGGTTGGCCAGATCGCGGCTAAGCGCGCGCTGCAGGATCTCGTTGAGACGCGCCGGAATTTCCATGCCGGCCTGGGTGAAGTCGGGGATGTCGGCATTGAGGACCCGCTGCCGCGAATCTTCCGGGGTCAGGGCCTTGAACAGGTTTTTGCCGGTCAGCAACTGGGCGAGGACGATACCGGCCGAAAACAGGTCCGACCGCTTGTCGGTGATCTGAAAATCAGCTTGCTCGGGGCTCATGTATTCCGGCTTGCCGGCGACCTCCTCGCCTTCCTTGTCGGTCAGGAAGCCCCGGGCTTTGGCGACCCCGAAGTCGGTCACCTTCACGTCGCCTTCCCAAGCGATCATGATGTTCTTCGGATTGATGTCGCGGTGGACGATGCCGAGGATGTGGCCGTCGGCATCCGTCTTGGAATGGGCGTAGGCTAGGCCCCGGGCGATGCGGCTGACAATGAACACGGCGAGTTCCTGCGGCAGCGTGCGTTTGGCGTCCGTCAACCGGTGGAGGAACTGCTCCAAGTTGACTCCACGGATCAACTCCATGCAGATGAACGCCGTCCCTTGGAACTCCCCGAGGTGGTAGGTCTGGACGATGTTGGTGTGGATGAGGTCGGCCACCAGCTTCGCCTCGCCGACGAAATTCTCGATGAACTCAAGATTGTTGTTGTAGCGCTCCCGCACCACCTTGATGGCGACCCGTTTCACGAAGCCGCGGGAACCATGCTGCTGTGCCTCATAAACTATGCCCATTCCGCCCTCGTAAATCTTGCGGACGATTTCGTAGCGGAAATCGTGGGAAATGGATTTGAGCTCAGCCACGGGGCCGATGTTGATTTGGTCGCCCGCCAAGTCAAGGAAGGCACCAGCTTTGGCAAAAAAGTGCTCAGGCCCCTCATTTTACGGGGATTTTCCCTTGCCGGGCGTTGTCCGCTTGCGGTAACTCGCCAGCAGTTCGATTTGCCCAGCATGTCGAGCGGTTCAACACACATCACTCCACATAACATCTCACCATGGCTAAAGCCCTGACCAAGTCACAGATCGCCGCGGCACTCGCCGAGAAGTCCGAAATCTCCAAGAAGCAAGCCGTCGCCGTCCTGGAGACCCTCGCTGAACTCGCTTACAAGAACGCCAAGAACACCTTCACATTCCCGGGCGTCGGCAAGCTGGTGCTCGTCAACCGCAAGGCCCGCATCGGCCGCAATCCCGCCACCGGTGCCGAGATCAAGATTCCCGCCAAGAAGGTCGTGAAGTTCCGCGTGGCCAAGGCCGCGAAGGACGCGATCCTCGGCGCGAAGTAACTTGCGATTCCCCCTGAGACGGCACCCTTTCGGGGGTGCCGTTTTTGCTTTTCCAGCTCTGTCCGTCCTCCCTTTCCTCATGAAAATCGCCGTCGTCGGTTGCGGTGCCTTGGGTAGCTACTATGGCGCCTGCCTCAGCCGCGCCGGCAAGGAAACGCATTTCCTGCTGCGCAGCGACTATGCTGCCGTCCAGGAAGAAGGAGTTCGCATTCGCAGTGCCGACGGCGATTTCATCGCCCGACCGGCATGCGCGACCGACCCGCGGGAAATCGGTCCTGTCGACCTCGTGATCATCGGCCTGAAGGCCACGGCCAACCGGCATTTTGCCACGCTGCTTCCGCCGCTCGTCAGCGGCCACACTGCCGTGCTGACACTGCAGAATGGCCTGGGCAACGAGGAGGCTTTGGCCGCGCTTTTCCCACCCGGCCAGATCCTGGGCGGACTTTGCTTCGTCTGCCTCAATCGCGTGGCGCCTGGTGTTATCCAGCACCTGGCCCACGGCCGGATTGTGCTGGGTGAGTTCAACGGTCCGGCAATTCCGCGCACCCACCAGATCGCCCAGGCCTTCCGGGATGCGAACATCCCCTGCGAGGTCACCGACCAACTGGCCCTCGCCCACTGGCAGAAGCTCGTCTGGAACATCGCGTTCAACGGGCTCGGAGTCGCCAGCGCGGCCGGAATCGACGCCATGATCCGGCCGGAGAATGGTATCCGCAAAGTCGGTCCCTGCCTGACCACGGACCTTTTGTTGGCGGATGGTCAATGGCTCAGCTTGGTGCGCGAACTTATGGCCGAAGTGGTGCGCGTCGCCGCCGCCTTGGGCCACGATTTGCCCGCGAATTCCGTGGAGCACCAGATCGCTCGGACCCTGGAGATGGGGGCATACCAGCCCTCGACGCTCATCGACTTCGAGCGAGGGCAACCATTGGAACTGGACGCGCTATTCCTGGAACCGCTCCGCCAAGCCCGCGCTGCCCGCGTCGACACCCCGCGGCTGGAGGCTTTGAGCCGCGTGTTGGTGACGCTCGCGGAACGGCACGGACCGAAGCCGGAATAACTTGGCCGAGTTTCCAGCGGATCGGGGCGACCAACGGCTTCATTGGCCGACGAGCGCGATCACCATTCACACTGCCGGCTGCCGGCTATCCCAGCAATCGGTCAAACTGAGCCTCCCACGCGCTGCGCAGGGGGAGCCGGAGCGTGGAGCCCAGCAATATCTGCCGAATTTCCGAACGGCTGACCTTGATCCGTTGCAGCGGGTCCAAGGGATTGGCGGACAGGAGCTTTATCAACGTTCGCACCCCGATGAGCACCGGCCACGCGCAGGCGAGCCGGAGTCGGTAGTGGCCGGAGGGAATGGTGTTGGTGTATCGCCAACCTGCCTCCAGCCGTCGGAATGCCTGCTCGACCCAAGCACGGTAGACGGGCCTCAGCCTGGGTTCATTGGACGGATCCAGCAGGTCGGCCGGCGCAAGGCCGACGCGGGCCAGATCTTCCAAGGGCAGGTAACACCGGCCATTGCGGAGATCCCGCGGAAGATCGCGCAGAATGTTGACCAATTGGAGCCCTTGGCCGAAAGCGATTCCCTCTGAAAGCAGCAGGGCCTCGTCCAATGGAACCCTCGGAAAGCAATGGCGCCGGGTGAGCTGGGTCCAGAATTCCCCGACGCACCCCGCGACCCGGTAGGTGTAGTCGTCCAATTCTGCCGCGCTGGTCAGCGCGCGAATTGCTTTGGGCCCACCGCGCGACGCGGTCGGAAGCAGCGGCGGCAGAATTACCGGCGGAACCGCCGCTGGCGTCCCTTCAAGTTGTGCGGGTGGCGACGGAACCTCAAAGCGGCGCAAGTCCAACTCCTGTCCCCCTGTAATCGTGTTCAGGACCGCCCTGACCGCGGCGAGATCCTCGGGTCGCAGCCGATCCAACTGTGCCACTGCCGTTTCGATTTGGTCCAACAGGCGCTTTTCGGCAATCGCGCTGCGGCCACGTTGGGACATCGCCAAGCGGGTCAGGCTGATTGGGTCCGTTCGGACACCCAGAATCCGATCACGCAAGGCTTCCAAGGCGGCCAGCCGCTCATCCACCGGCACCAACTCGGTATCCGCGATGGTATCCGTCGCCCGCGCCAGCAGGTAGGCCAGGCCGATTTGCGGACGCACCGATCGCGGTAGGACCTGCAGGGTCAGGTAAAACGATCGCGACGTGTCCCGCAGCAGCGCCTGCAACGGCGCCGGCATCCCAACATTGGAAATGGTCAAGGGCATCGGAAGAGCGGCACCAGCGTGGCTCAGGCCGGCAGGATTTCGAGCCTGAATCCGGAGGGTGAGGTGGCCGGGGCCGAATGAGGCATCGCGCGAGGCATGCTTTCCGCGGACTCTGGGGCCGCCTCCCGGGACCCGTCCCCGCGTTGCTCACCAATTCGAGGCAAACTCGATCCTTCACCGCGGCGCGGGGTTGCGACCCTTGGGATTCGTCCGCACCCTCCGGCCGGTGAAGCTGTTGTTCATCGGGGACATTGTGGGTGAGCCCGGGCGCCGGGCCGTGAAGACGCTCGTGCCGCGGCTGCGGGAGCGTCATGGCATCCAGTTCGTGATCGCGAATGCGGAAAACTCCGCCGGCGGTTCCGGAGTTTCGCTCGGCACGGCGAAGGAGATCTTCGATGGCGGCGTGGACGTCATCACCACCGGCGACCACCTCTGGGACAACCGCGACGTGACCCAGCTCCTGCCGAACGAGCCCCGTTTCCTCCGCCCGGCGAATTATCCCGCCGGTGTGCCGGGTCGGGGCGGGGCGGTGTTCCGCAAGGAAGGCTTGCCGCCGATTGCGGTCCTGAACGTGCAGGGACGCACCTTCATGGCGGCGCAGTTGGAAAACCCCTTCGCAGTGGCCGAGGCCGAGGTGGCCCGACTGCGCGCCGAAACGCCGATCGTCTTCATCGATTTCCACGCGGAGGTCACCTCCGAGAAGATTGCCCTCGGCTGGTTCCTCGACGGCAAGGTCAGTGCCATCGTGGGCACCCACACGCACGTGCAGACCGCGGACGAACGCATTCTCCCGCAGGGCACCGCCTGCCTCACGGATGCCGGGTTTACCGGCGGCCACGGCGGCGTGCTCGGTCGCGAATGGCCGCCCATCGTCGAACGGTTCCTGCGCCAGACTCCGCAGAAGTTCGGCGTGTGCGAAACCGACGTGAAGCTGAGTGGCTGTGTCATCGAGATCGACGAAATCACCGGCAAGGCGGTTTCCATCATCCGCGTGAGCGAACCGTTGCCATGACGTTGTTGGAATCCAGACACGGTCGGGCGATTTGGCGCGCGCTGGGGCTTCTGGCATTGGCCGGATTGCTGGCCGCCGGCGCGGTTGCGCTGCGCGAAACTCCTGACCAACGACTGCTCCGCCGCTGGCTGTCGGCACAGGCCAGCGGGTCGATCCCCGGCGGCCTTTTCCAGGAAGTCGAAGCCGCACCGCCGAGTTTCCGCGAGCTGGCGGCCCGCGAAATTGGTCGGCCCGAAGGCACGGCCACGCGTTGGTGGCGTCAACTTCGGCCCCGGTTGCCAGCCGCACTCCGGGTTCGGGCGCCGTTGCCCTTCACCGAAGGCCGGCGCGGGCTGGCGTTGCTCAACTTGGTCCAAGGACACGAAATGGAAC
>JBIIUN010000312.1:0-6259 GCA_044339945.1 Kapaibacterium sp. (SeqCode) | reverse complement strand
GCTAAGCTCGGCCACGAAGGCTGCCGACGAATCGCGCAATACCGCTCCTCGTAGGGGTTGCCGATGCGATTGAGTAGTTGTTCGCCAGTCATAACGCGTAGTTGCCTAACAACCCAAGCTCAACGCCCCGGCCCACTTGTTGCCGTGATTGCAGTCGAAGCGCTAGTGCCGGGATTGCCTGGTTCACTGCCTAGGCTTGGTGCCTCATGCGAGAGGATCCAGTTGGCGTAGCGGCTGACATGCTTCTTTGGTGCAGCCTGACAGCTGCGCGCGGCAGCGAACCCGCTCTCCGGGGCCAAGTGCAAAACAAACCGAAGCTGGTCTTTGAACTGTTCGGAGAATCGGCCGCGGACAAACCGGTCGAGAATGGCGTGAACGACCCGCGTGCGCTGCAACTGCGACAGCCGGCAGTGTTTGAGGCGCCGCGCCATCATCGCCCGCGCCCGGCCGTGCCACAGGCCCATTGTTTCCGCCTCGATGAATGCGATGCATTCCTCGACGGCATCGGAATCGTCCGCGAGCAGGCGGTCGCACAGAGCGTGCAACGCCCCTTTGTCGAGCGACTCGAAATCGGACCGCGGGCAGTTCATCGTGGCGGACGCCAAAATGCGCGAACGTCCCGAGACTTGGGCTTCTCGGGTGTTTACCATGGTTACTTCCAGCGGACGTCCTTCATGAAGCGGAGCAAGTCGGCGAGTTCCTGGCGGGTGAGCTGTTCGTCGAGGCCGCCGGGCATCACGCTGATGGTGCCGGGTTGGAGTTCGGCCACTTCGCTGCGCTTGAAGCGCTGGAGCGCGCCCGGGCCGGTGGCCACCTGGATTTCCTCGGCGGTCTCCCGCTTCACGAGGCCGGTGACCTGTTCGCCGCCCTTGAGGGTGATCAGCGTCGGTTCGTAGCTGCGCACGAAGCTGGCGCTCGGATACACGATGGCTTCCAGCAGGTCGCGTTCGGTGCGGGCCTTGCCGATCTCAGTGAGGGACGGCCCGACGTCGCCGCCGAGGTAACCGATGCGGTGGCAGGCGGAGCAGGCGGCCTTGGGCCCGTTGAACACCGCCTGGCCGCGCCGCACGTCGCCGCCGAGTTTCTGGAGTTCGGCGAGCAGCGCATCGAGGCGTTTGGCCTGCTGGGCGGCATCGGCATCCAGCGTGGCGAGGAAGGCCTCGGCGGCGGTCCGGACGGCAGCGGGGAACTTGGCGAAGTGCGGCTTGAGCTGGGAGGGGGGCAGCGCCTTGGCGCCCTTGGCTTCGCCGAGCACCTTCACCAACCGGAGTCCCAAGGCCTCGTCACCGCCCCGGTCGAAGGCGCCGAGCAGGCGGTTGAGTTCGAGCGGGCCGGCGGTGCGGAGGTTTTCCAGCACGGCGTCCAACTGGGCGGGGGCCAATTGGCTGCGGCCGAGGACGCCGGCGGCGGTGGCGCGCAGCGTCGGCGCGAGGGCGGCGTCGAGTTGGCTCCGCACGAAGCCGAGTTCGGCGTCGTTCAACGGCTGTCCGGCGGGCAGGGCGGCCAAGGCGTCGAGGCGCAGGCTGGCGTCGGCGGCCGGAAGTTGGGCGAAGGTGCGCAGGGCGCCTTGGACGGCGGAATTCGCGGCCAGCACCCGGGCGGCGCGGATGGCGGGCGCCTGGAGTTCGGCTTGCTTCAGGGCGCCGAGCACGGCGGCGGTCCAAGCCGGCGGAATGTCCTTCAGTTCGGCGGCGCCGATGGCGGCGAGGGCGGCCTGCCGGGTGGCGGTTGCATAGCCGGGCTGGCTCACGCAATCGGCCAGCAACAGGCGGCCGGCGGGATCGCCGACGAGCATGGCGAGCAGGCCATGGAGGCGTTCGAGTTGGTCGGCCGGAACCTGGTCGCGGTTCAACTGGATGCGGAACCAACCGGCCAGTTCGGCGCCCCATTCGGGATGCCGCCGCAGAATCCAGGTGGCGGCGTCGCGCAGCTTCGCGTCCGGCGAGGTGAGGAAACGGACGACTTCCGCGGCCTTGAGGCCTCCGCCGGGCATCTGGTCGAGGGCGATGAGCGCGGCCCTTTGGTTGATGGGCTGGCTGTGGTTGAAGCCCATGCGGGTGCTCTCGGCGTCGGCGATCTCGATGAGCGCATACGCGACGGAGTGCTCCAGATACGCGTCGGTCGCAGCGCGCAGGGATTCGGACTGGAAGGGGTTGAAGGCCATCATGGCCATCGGGCCGGAACCGGTGCGGCCAAACGCCTCGAAGGCGGTGCGGAGCACGGCGACGTTGGTCTCGTTCAGCATGCCGGCCACGGCGCCGACCGTGGTGGGATTGCGGAAGATGGCGATGGCCTTGAGCGCGGTCTGGAGGACGCTGGGATCCGTCTCGATGCGGAAGAGTTCGGAGAACGTCCGGCGCGCCGGGGTGGAGTTGATTTGGGCGAGCGCCCACAGGGCATTGCGCCGGACTTCCGGGGCGGCGGCCTTGAGCTGGACCTGAAGCAGGGGCAGCGCGTTGGTGCCCTGCGCGATGAGGATTTGGCCGGCCCGCTGGCGCACCGCGGGCCGGGGATCGCCGAGGCGGCTGGCGATCTGCGCGATGGCGCCTTCGCCCCAGTTGGCGTTGAGCCCGCGCGGATCGGCCGGGGGCGTGGCGCCGGTTTTCCGGACGCGGTAGATCGCGCCGAAGACGTCGGGCTTCACCAACTGCGAGCTGGGGCAACACAGCTTATACCAGCCGCCGGTGTCCACCACGAGCAGGCTGCCGTCGGCGTCCTCCAGCACGTCGGTCGGGTGGAAATCCACATCGTCGCACACGAGGAAGTCGCTGTCGGTCGAGGCGAAGGTGGCTCCGTCCGCGCGCAGGACGTGCCGGGTCACCTTGCGCAGGTTGAAGGTCGTGGCGAACAAGTTGTCGCGGTATTCGGGGCCGAAGACCTCGCTCTCGTAACGGGTCAGCCCGCATTCCGCCGCGGGCCCGGCCTGATGGAACGGATGCAGCAGGTCGGGTCCGGTGCGGATCACGCGGCCGTCATCGAGCACGTCGTTCTCCTTGCCATAGACGCCGCCGTAAACCGCGTGCGCGATGCCGTCGCGGAAGCCGGGTTGGGTGAAATCAATGAACGTGCTGGTGAACAGCGCCTCGCCCTCGGGCGTAAAGGCGACTTCCACCGGGTTGTCCATGCCGCCGGACATGATCACGTCGAGGCCGGTGCCGTCGGGCCGCATGCGGTAAATGTGGGCCGCCTTGTCGGTGAGCGTCTTGCCGTTGGCGAGCTTGTGGCTCTGTTCGGCGAAGGCGCCCTTGGTCCAGTAGATGAATCCGTCCGGGCCGAGGTAAGGGCCGTGGATGTCGTTGGCGCAGCCGGTCAGCGTGCCGCCCTTGAACCACTCCTCGCGCAACTCAGCCTTCCCGTCACCGTCGGCGTCCTTGAAGCGCCAGATGCTGGGCGGACCGGCGACGTAGACCCAGCCGTCATGCCAGAGGCAGCCCTGGGGAAACATGACCTTGTCGGCGAACACGGACGACTTGTCGAAGATGCCGTCCGTGTCGGTATCCTCCAGGCGGAGGACGCGCGAGCCGGGATGCTTCACCTGCTCGGCCGGGGCGTCGTTCGAGCCGTCGGACTCCGTGACATAAAGCCGACCCAGATCGTCGAAGCCGGCGCTGACGGGGCGTTGCACGAGGTTGGTGCCGGTCACCCGTTCCACGGTGAACCCCTCGGGCACCACGAAGGTGCGGCCCTCGATCTTGAACTCGGCGGCCAGCAGGGAGCCGGAGCCCAAGGCGGCCGCCAACAGAGCACGGGAAAAACGCATGCCGGGATGTTGTCGGGAAACCCGGACCGGCAAAGGAAAAATCCGGGCCGGGAACACCGGGCGGTAGCTGCGGACGTAAGTCCGTGGGCGTGACGTTCGGCGCGGCGGGACCGCCACCGACTCACGTCGGCAGCTACTGCTGGCGCCCCGACTGCCAGCTCAGCCACGGCGGAAAATTGCGCCCACAACCGACAGAGCCAGACTAGGGCGCCATCAGTCGAGCTGCCGGATAATCTCCCGAAGGACGATGGAGGCGTGTTTCGAAATGGGAACTTCCGTGGTGTCGGCGGCGTTCACGCCTTCCTGGCCGCCGGCCAGGTCGCTGAGGCTGCGCACGATCAGGAACGGAACCTGGTTCGCCCAGCAGACCTGCGCGATGGCGGTGGATTCCATGTCGAGGCATTCGGCCTTCCATACGCGATACGCCCACTTCCGATACTCGCGGTTATCCATGAATACCGGCCCGGCGATGCCGTGTCCGCCCACGCTGACCCGGGCCGTGTTCGTGGACCAAACCAGCGGGGGCATCTTGGCCAAAGCCTGCCGCGCCACGGCGAGCAGCTTGGGGTCGGCCGGGAAGGACGGCTGGTCCTCGGGCTTGGCCATGCCCGCGCGGATCACGCTGACGTTGTCCGGGAACATGAAGCCGAAGTTCTCGTAGGGCGGCTTGAAATAGTCCGGCAGCACGTAGCCGGACCCGCCGGGCTTGGGATTGGCATAGACGGCTTCGCTGTGGTGGAACCATTGGTCCGGGATGACGACGTCGCCGATGTGGTTGGACGGGTTGATGCCGCCCGCGATGCCGGCGAACAGCACGTGGGTGATGGGAAACCGGTCGAGGGCCAGCTGGGTGGTCATCGCGGCATTGACCATGCTAACGCCGCTGGGGAACAGCAGGACATCGTGGCCGGCGAGCTCGAAGCGGGTGAACGTCACGCCGTTTACGACCGTGTCGATGTGCGGGGTGTTGGTGCCGAGGAGCACCTCGCGGTGGGCCGCCATTTCCGTCGCGTAGGCACCCATCACGGCGATCAGGGGCCGCGGCGCACGAGGCGAGGCGCAACCGGTGACGAGCAGCGACAGGATGAGGCCGAGCGCGAGGAAGGCGGCGGCGGTGCGATTCGGGCGATTCAGTTCCATATCAGGTGGGCGAGAAAGAGCACGCCGAGCACGTAGGCGAGCGGGGAGACTTCACGGTGCCGGCCGCAGCCGGCCATGAACGCGACATAAACCACGAATCCCACGGCGATGCCTTCCGCGATGCTGAAGGCGAGGGGCATCACCAACATTGTGACCACCGCGGGCACCGCCTTGGCGAAGTCGCGCAGGTCGAGTTCGGCGATGCTCTGCATCATGAACACGCCCACGATGACCAGCGCCGGCGCGGTCGCGGCGGCCGGGATGATGCTGATGATCGGGTTGAACAGCAGCGCGGCCAGGAAGCATCCGGCGGTGACGATCGCCGTGAGCCCGGTGCGCCCGCCGGCCTCGACCCCGGCGGCGGATTCGATGTAGCTCGTGACCGTGGAGGTGCCGAGCGTGGAACCGACCATTGCGGCGGTGGCGTCAGCCGTCAGGGCGCGGCCAATGCGGGGCAGGTTGCCCTTTTCATCCAGCAGGCCGGCACGTTGGCAGACGGCGATGAGCGTGCCCATGTTGTCGAAGAGATCCACGAACAGCAGCGCGAGCACGATGGGCAGGCACTTCTGCCAGTTCGCCCAGAAGTATCCGAGGTCGAGCTTCAGGAACGTCGGCGCAAGCGACGCAGGCAGGGCAACGAGGCCATCGGGCTTCATCGTGATGGTTCCCTTGCCATCCGCAGTCGGGAGAAACAGGCCAATGACGGTGAGCGTGAGCACGCCGAGGATGATCGCGCCGGGCACCTTGCGCCAGACAAGCACCGCCGTGAGGACGAGGCCGAACAGCACGAGCAGGGGGGAGGGTTGATGGAAGTCGCCCAGGGTCACGAAGGTGGCGGCGTCCGCCACGATCACCCCGCCGCCCTTCAGTCCGATGAAGGCTATGAACAGGCCGATGCCGCAGGTGATCGCGAGCTTGAGCTCCGATGGAATCGCCTCGATGAGCTTGCGTCGGATGCCGGTGACGGACAGCACGAGGAAAATGAGACCGCTGTAAAAAACCAATCCCAGAGCGGCCGGCCAGGGAATGGCCATGGTGCCGCACACGGTGAAGGCAATGAAGGCATTGACCCCCATGCCCGCGGCCAGCGCGATCGGGTAGTTGGTCATCAGCGCCATGAGCAGGGTCATTAACGCCGCGGAGAGGGCGGTCGCGGTGATGAGGGCGCCCTTGTCCATGCCGCTGGCCGCCAGGATCCCGGGGTTGACCGCGAGGATGTAGGCCATCGCGGCGAACGTGGTGATGCCGCCGATGACCTCGCGGCGCACGGTGGTGCCGTGCTGTTCGAGCTGGAAGAAGCGATTGAGCATGAGAACCGTCAGAGGGTTGCTTCGATCTGGTTGAGTTGGGCGAGGAAGG
>JBIIUN010000023.1:0-20622 GCA_044339945.1 Kapaibacterium sp. (SeqCode) | reverse complement strand
CGCAGAGATCCTCGCTGATGGCCCTGACCTTCCGGATGGAGACGCCCTGCACATGCATCTCGACGAGCGCGGCCACCAACGCCCTCCCGCTTTTCGCAGAACCTCCCGCACCCTACCCCACCTCCGTGGCACGAGTCTGCGCCGGGCGAGTCTGCGGCCGACGAGCACTGCCAACCGGTGGCGTGGGGCTACCTCGGGGTTCCGTCGGCTGGAAGCCGGCGGCACGGTGAGGCGCACCTGATGCCCAGATGCACCGCGGGGATCAGCCCACGGGACGGAACCGCACACTTTGGCCGGGACGGCACTGGGCCAGGCGCGGCAAGTCCGCCGGATCGACGAGGCCGAGTTTCGGATAACCGCCGATGGTCGGCCCATCGGGCATGGTCACGATGGGTTGGCCGTTGGCCGGCACCTGGATTGAGCCGGGGATCACCGGTTCGGAGATGATTTGCGCCGGTTCCGGCCGCAGTGGAGCGCCGGTGAGGCGGTAACCCACGCGGTCGCATTGGCTGGAAACGTTCCATTCGCCGCGGAAGAACCGTTCACGGTCGGACGCCGAAAAGGAGTTCCACTGCGGTCCGGGCCAGACCCGCAGGGAGACCGGACGGCCGAAGTCGTCATCTTCACCGCAGGGAAGGCGGCGGCCGGCCACGGACGGCGGCAACCGGAGCCCGGTCTCGCCGGCGGCGGCCAGCACGTCGCCGGGCCGCCCCGAGTGACCGATGCCCGCGCGGGGATTCGCGCTGCGTGAGCCCAACAACGCCGGGCCGCCGAAGCCGCCAGGCAACGCCAGGTAAGTCCACACGCCGGCCGGCCCGGGGCCGAACTCCAGGACGTCGCCGGGCCGCACGCGGAAGGCGGAATTGCGCCCGTGACCGCGCGGCGCAGCGCTGCCGGTGACTGCGAGCCAACCGTCGCCGAGGACTTCGAGGCGCTGTCCTTGCAGGCAAAGCTCCAGCACCGTTGCGGCCACGGGATTGTCGAGCAGGCGGTTGGCCCAAGCGGCCGCCGCGGGGTCCATCGCGCCGCCCGGCGGAACTCCGAATCGGGCGAAGCCGGGACGTCCGGCGTCCTGGAGGCTGAGCCCGATGCCCGGTGACAGGATTCGCAGGCCGAACCTGGGCGCGGGCGTGGGCTCGTCCGCGGCCTGGCGGCCAGCGTCGGTGACCGGCAGCTCCGGCGCGGGCCGAAACTGCACCGCATCACCGGCGCGCAGGCGGAACATGGTTTCCACCGAGTCCGCTTCGGGATCGAAAAGCGCTTCCGCGGTTTGGCCGATCAGGTTCCAGCCACCCGGGCTCGCGATGCTGTAAATCCCGGAATGTTCACCGCCGATGGCGACGCTGCCGGCCGGCACCCGCGGGCGGGGCGACGCAAGCCGGGGGGTGTGCAACCGCGGGTCGAGTCCGCCGAGGTAAGGGAAGCCGGGGGCAAACCCGAGGCAATGCACGCGGTAGCTCGCCGCTGCGTGGCGGGCGATCACCTCGGCGATTGGGAGACCGTTGTGTTCGGCCACGCGGTTGAGATCCGGTCCCGCGTAGCGGACCGGCAGTTCGACCCGGCGCGGCGTTTCGGCGGCCACTTCGTCCCGCAGCCAGCCTGCGAGGAGCGGGCGCAGGAAGGATTCCTCCGGCGTCCGGCCCGGCTCAAACCGAAGCAGCAACGTGGTGAACGCCGGCACGCCTTCGACCAAGCCGGCCAGCGGTTGCCGGCCCAGCCCCGCGACCAATTGCCGCGCCAAGGCAAAGGCCGCGGCGTCCGCCGAATCGGCGAAACGCAGCAGCCAAGCGTCAGGGCCATAGGGCACCAGCGTCATCGACGACGAAGGTGCGTGTCGGGGGCAGGGAAGGCGAGCCGGCAGGATCACGTCCACCTGGCGGACGGCCGGACTGCCCAGCGGCCTAGCTCAGCCGGCTCAGCGGCGTTCCTGGCGGTTGCGGGCCGGGGGTTTGCCCCAGTTGCCGCCACGCGTGGGCTCCGGACGGCCCGCCGCCGGCGTGGAACGGGCGGGCAGGGCGGGACGCGCCGTGTTGGCGGACCGGATCAGCGGCGCCTTGTTGGTTCCCAAGCCCGGCCGGCGGGCCGCCGGTTTGGAGCCGGGGCGCGGTGGTCCGGGCGGACGATTGGGTCCGGGCCGGGCACCGGATGGTTTTCCGGCGGGCCGCGGCGGGCCACCGGCTGGGCGGTCCGAACGGTTCGGGCGATTGGGCCGGCTCGGCGGCCGCGGAGCGCCCTGCGGCGGACGGGCCGGGGCGCCGGCCGGGCGGGCTGGCCGCGGAGTTTCGGGGCGAGCACCACGGCGGGCGGGTGGGCGGGATTCGCCGCGCGGCAGGGCCGGAATAGGCCGGGCCGTCGGGGCGGGACGCGCCGCGCCGCGGACCGGTTTTCCCGGAGCCGCCGGCACGAGCTGGAAGTCCACGCGCTTCTTGAAGCGGTCCACCTTGGCCACGCGCACCTCAACGCGGTCGCCGAGCTGGATGATGCGGCGGTTGCGCCGGCCCACGACGTGGTGGCGGGCCGGGTCGAACACGTAGAAGTCGTCCTCGAGCTGGGACAGCGGCACGAGGCCGCTCATGCCCAGGCCGGTCACGTCCACGAAGAAGCCGAAGTTGCGCACGTCGGTGACGAGGGCGGCGTAGCGGTTGGGCTCCTTCGATTCGAGCTGCGCGTTCAGGAACGCGTAGAGCTTCACGTCCTTGCTGTCGCGTTCGGCGTCGGCCGAGTTGCGCTCGGTCTTGGAGATGTGGTCGGCGGTTTCCTTGAGGGTGTTCTTCTTGCCGTGGTTCTGCTCGAAGAGCGCACGGTGCACCACGAGGTCGGCGTAGCGCCGGATCGGCGAGGTGAAGTGCGCGTAGAACTTCTTCGCGAGGCCGAAGTGGCCGAGCGGTTCCAGCGCGTAGCGGGCGCGCATCAGCGACTTGAGGAAGCCGATCTTGAGCGCCGGGCCGATGTTCAGCGTGCCGAGCCGGTGCAGGAGCTTCTGGATTTCGGCGCGTTGGCTCAGGTTGCCGCAGGGCACGCCGTGGCTGAGCACTTCCTCGCGGTATTCCTTGAGGCGCTTCTCGTCGGGCTGCTCATGGACGCGGTGAATGCCGGCGCGGTGCAGATGGATGAGCCGGGTGGCCACGGCCTCGTTGGCCAGCAGCATGTATTCCTCGATGAGCTGGTGGGAGATGTCGTTCTCCATCTGCTCGATGCGGAGCACGCGGCCCTGCTCGTCGAGGCGGATCTTCATCTCGGGGAAGTCGAGCTCGAGCGCGCCGGCCTTGAAGCGCAGCCGCCGGAGCTGCTGCGCGAGCGTGTTGGCGTCGTGCAGCATCCGCTCGATCGGGTTCGTCGGCGGGCGTTGCAGGGCCTCCAGCGCCTCGCGGTAGGTGAAGCGCCGCTGCGAATGGATCACGGCCGGGTAGAAGAGCGTCTTCAGCACGCGGCCGTCCTTGGCGATGAGGAACTCCACGCACTTGGTCAGCCGGTCCACGTTGGGCTTGAGCGAACAAAGCTCGTTGCTCAGCGCCTCGGGCAGCATCGGGATCACCCGGTCCACGAGGTAAGTCGAGTTGCCGCGGCGACGGGCCTCGTCATCGAGCTCGGTGCCGGGCTTCACGTAGTGCGACACGTCGGCGATGTGGACCCACAGCTTCCACTGGCCGTCGCCCGCAGCCTCGAGGCAGATGGCGTCGTCGAAGTCCTTTGCGTCGTCCGGATCGATGGTGATGACCTGGTGCCGGCGGCAGTCCTCGCGGCCGGCCAACTCGTCGTCGCGCACCTGGTTGCCGATGGCCCGGGCCTCGTCGAGCACCTCGCGGGGGAAATGCAGCGGCAGGTCGTATTGCCGGAGCACCGACAGCATGTCCACGCCCTCGGCGTCGGGGGCGCCGAGCACCTCGATGATTTCGCCCTCGGGATTGGTGTGGCGCGATTCCCATTCCTTGAGCTCGACGACCACCTTGTCGCCGACCTGCGCCGGCCGGCCGACGTCGCGGGGCTCCGGCACGTAGAGATCGTGCGGGATGCGCGGGTCGTCCGGGATGACGTAGAGGAAATGCTGGCTGCGCTGGAGCGTGCCGACGATGCGCGTGCGGTGGCGTTCCAGGATGCGGATGACCTTCCCGGTGCGCGCCTCGGGGACGGCGGCGCGGCGGCCGGGCACCGTCACGTCGAGCCGGACCAGCACGCGGTCCTCGTGGAGCGCGGTGCCGGTGTCGGCGGACTCGACGGCGATCTCCTTGAGCGTGGAATCGTCCGGGATGAGGAAACCCTTCCCCGCGCGGTTCATGCGGATGCGGCCGGGAATCAGGTCCGCCTCGACGGGGCGGATGTAGCGGTTGCCCTTGATGCGGGCGACCTCACCGGAATGCTCCAGCTCGTGGAGCGTCTGCTGCAGGTCCTGCTGGCGGTTGGGGGGAAGACGGAGGGCGTGCAACAACTCGGGCACGTTCGCCGGGACATAACCTTTATGGCCCAGCAGGCGGATAACTTGATCTTTCACTGAATCGAACCCAGGGCCGGCAAAATGGCCGCTCCTGCAGTTCCAAGCGGGAGCATGACCCAAGTCCGGACGTTTGGCACATAGTTTCGCCGCGGACCCGATTTTGGCGGCACGAATACAGGCGGCGGACCCCGGCGCGACGGGCGAGCCTCAGTCGCGATTCGGACCCGGTCCGCCTGGCCGGGAGCGGCTCCGGAGGTAATCGCCCAACCGGGGATTCAGCCGGTCCGCCCAGACGCCGTGATACCGCGGCTGCCGGATTTCCCACGCGACGAGAAAGACCGTGACCGGGAGCTGGCCCAGCAGGACCGGCAGCAGCCGCAGATCCCCACGCGCGGCCCAGCCCGCCACGTTGAGGAGGAACACCGCCGCCCACAGCAGTTCGAGTCGCCGGCACAGGCGAACCACGTTGCAGAACAGGAAAAAGTGCCCGCCCACCAGCGGCGGCAGCCAGACCAGCTCGGGCACCGCCCGGGAAAACCACACGGTCAGGCCCGCAAGCCCTGCAAGCACCCAGGTATCGGTCCGGAAGAACCGGAAGCCCCAGTGGGCGGAGTGATGGGCGGCGGTGAAGTCTGGGGTCATGGACTTGGGGTGCCGTGTGGATGAATCCTATCGGTCGAGATGCTGGAAAGGGATGGGCTCCCGCGCGGCCAACCATTCGGCAGGAATGCCTGCATGGCCGACCGCCAGCGCGACGATCCCGCCAACAATGGCGCAGTTAGTGTCGATGTCCCCGGCGATGCTGGCCGTGGCCCAAAGAGCTTCGCGGTAGTCGTCGAGATGCCGGGCGGCGAGCCAAAGGCAGACTGGAACCGTATCAGGGGCGCTGATACGGCTGCCGTTGCCCAAGATTCGGGAGGCATGGGCCGGCGAAGCGAGGAAGGGAATCCGAAGCGCTGCCGCGATGCCCCGCCGGGTTTCACCATCGGGCGTCAGGTCGTAAGCGGCTTCCAAGAGGTTCGGGGACGCCGGGGCCGGCTTCGTTTGGCTGGCTACCCATCCGGCGGCGAGCGCCACAGCCACCGCTCCGGCTTTGCCTTCGCGATGAGCATGGGGCACTTCCGCCGACGCGGTGGCCTCCTCCACCAGTCGCTTCGGATCGTCCGCGAAATAGGCTCCCAGCGGAGCCACACGCATGGCGCCACCATTGCCTAACGAGCCCGTGCCGTCGAATGCGCGGCCGGCCGCGTCGATCCAGGAGACACCCTCGTGGATCTGACGGAGGATGCCGTGAGCGGTGCCGCCGTAACCCCGACGAGGGTCCAGCATGTAGCGAGCGGCGAACGCTTTCGCTACGGCTAGGCGTTCAATGCCGCCAAAGCGTTCCAGGGCTTCAACGACCGAAATCGCCATCACTGTGTCGTCGGTGACGAACCAGGGACTCGGCGGATCGAAGCGGCCGGCGATCCGGCTTTGGAATATGTCGTCGGGACCGAAGAAGCATTCGCCGAATGCGTCGCCCACGGATAGACCTTCAAACGCCAGAGCCGCACGTTCCATCCGGGCCGCATGATCTGGCGGAAGCCCGGCCGCAACTCCGCGCGCTCCGGCCGTTTGGATCAATCGGTGTTCTGCGATCAAGGATCTGGCCTTACGCAGCCAACTGGTGGCAATCCACCCGCCGCCAAACGGCCCCACCCGTTCCCACGCCCAGCCGCCAAATCGCAGTTCGTTGATCATCGATTCCACCCGCTCGTGGTTGGAGGAATGGACGATCACCGGACAAGCCGGCTTTTGCTGCGCCAGCCAAGACGCCACTTCCAAACCGTCGCCTGGATCACGCGTCGCTCCGGGCATCCGATTGAGATCGTGATCCAGAGAGATCAATACGGCCCGATGAAGGAACGGCCCCGCCTCCGCGATGAACGCATGGGCCTCCCGCCAAAGACGCAGCTCCGCCGCCGGCTCCAACTGGGCCACCGCCGCCTGAAATGCGGCGATCCGTTCATCGTTGTCTTCCAGAATAATGACGGTCGGCCGGATCATGTGGAACTTGAGGTTGCGGGTGGGAACTCGATGAACTCCGGCAGCACTTGGTCGGTAAGCCAGACTTGGTTGGGCGTCAGGAAGAAAGCGTGGCCCGCGCGATGCATGTCGCCGGCGCGGATGATCAGGAGGATGGGGCGACCACGACGGGCACCGACCTTCAAGGTCATTTCGGTCTCGGCGGAGAGATGGACGTGATGCCGCTGCATCTTGCAGAGACCCCGCTCGCGGATGGTAGGAAGGAACTGGGCGGCGGTGCCGTGGTAGAGAAGTTCTGGCGGAACCGCCGGAGCATGGTCCAACTCGACCTCAATCGAATGTCCTTGGTTGGCGCGGATGCGTCGTCCGTCGGGACTGAGGGCGAAGCGCTGCTTGTCGCTGGTGCGGACGATCTCTTCGAGGTCGGTCCGGCTCAATGCCTGGCCATGCTTGGCCAGACCCGCGAGCAGGTCTTCCACGGCGACCCAGCCGGCGGAATCCAAAGTAATTCCAATGGTCTCGGGCTGGTGCCGCAGCACGAGGCTGAGGAACTTGCTGTGGGAGACGAGTTGTTTGGGTGTCATGGAAAACGTGTTTCGCCGACTTCACGATGGAACGGAACCGGCGGCTTGGCGCAGCTCCTCCAATTCGACTTCGAAGCCGCCGCTCAGGATGGGCCAGCGGCACCAGGTCTTCGGATCAAGGTTTTCGTCGTCTAGGTGGAAGCTCGGCGCGTAGCGCTCGCGCTTCCACTGGTTGCGGGACCAGAGACAGAAGAAGCGTTCGACCCAGACCGCGAGCTGGGCCGGGGAGAACTGGGGGAACTGGGGCTGCATCAATTGCCAGACCTCCATTGGGGCATGTTTGTCGCGGATCGCGGCGCGCTCGACCGCGTCCAGCAGGTCATAGGGCATGAGGTCGTCCTCGTCGGTCTGGAGGGCTCCCGGAGGACGCAGCTCGGCCGTGGGAGCTTGGCGATTGATCACCGCGAGCGCAGGGATCGCACCGAAGCCAACCGGACCGGTCGTCTCCATCCAGCGCAGCCAGTGGCGGAGGAAGTTTTTGTCGATGCCGGCAATAGGGCTGAGGCCGCCACTGGTGTCGCCATCCATCGTCGCGTAGCCCACGGCGGCTTCGCTGCGGTTGCTGGTCGAGAGCAGGAGCGACCCGGAGAGATTTGCCAGCATCCAGATGCCCGGCGAACGCACCCGCGCCTGGATGTTCTGCAATGCGATGTCGTCGGTGGCCCAATCCAGCGGCCGACCGACGGCGCGTTCGACCACGTCGAGATAACCGCGATGGACCGCCGCAACGTCCAGCTCCAGATGCCGCGCGCCCAGGGCCTCGGCGACCGCGCGGGCCGCGTCGCGGGTGACGGAGCCGCTGTTCTCGGTGGGCTGATAGGCCGTGGTCAGCAAGGCCTGCGTCAACGACCTCACGTCGAGGACTTCGGGTAGCCGGCGAAGGTGCGAAAGCTTCAACCGCACTCCGTCGTCGGCTAGCTCCGCCAAGGCTCCGGCGAATGCTTGCCGGACCAAGACCGCAACAGCCGCCGAGTCCGCGCCTCCGCTCAGCGAGAGTGTGAATCCTCCGGCCTTGGCTTTGCGCAGGTAGTCGAAGAGCGCCAGTGCGACGGCACGGGTGAACTCTTCTTCCTTCACAAACTCCCCTTCCTCCCACGGCCCATTGGGCTCCGAGCTTTGGGCAACAACCTTCACCTGGGTTGCTGCCGTCCAATTGAACTCCGCGCGCACGCAGGCCGCATTGTCGCCTGCGAGATCCGGCCGGAAGCTGGCGCTGCGGGCCTGGCCCATCCGGGTTGCATCGAGATCGATCTGCGCGGTCGTCAGCAGGCGGTCCTGGAAGCTGAACCTCGACCCGGTCGCCACCAGCTTGCCGCTCGACGCGATCAACGCGCCGCCATCGTAGATGGCGCGGCCGGCTTCGTTGCCGAGCAGGTTGGCGTAGAGATAGGTCACGCCGAAGGCACGCGAACCTTCGAGCACGAAACGTTTCCGCACCTCGATCTTGCCGAAGGCGAAGTGGCTCGCGCTGGGGTTCAGGATGAAATCGACCCCGAATCCGGCTAGCGCCGCACCCGGACGATTTGCCACCCAGGCGTCCTCGCAGATCTCGAAGCCGAAGCGCACGCCACCCACGTCGAAATGCAGGTCGCCGATGGGAACCGTGGTCCCGTCGGGCAACGCGTGACGATCCACCACGCCGGCCGGCCACGCCTTGAACCAACGCGGTTCGTAGTGGATGCCGTCGCCTGCGAGATGCCGTTTGGCCACCAACCCCACGAGTTTTCCGTCGGCGAGCAAGGCGGCGCAGTTGAAGACGGCATTCTGGTGCAGGACGGGCAGCCCGACCGTGACCACCATGCCGCGCGTTTCCGGCAGCAGTTCGATCAGAGCCGACCACGCCCGCCGCAGCGTGTTGGCCGAATGGAAGGCGTCCTCGCAGCCGTAGCCAGTCAGGCACAGCTCAGGCAGACACAGCACGGAGACGCCCAAAGCCCGCGCTTCGGCGAAGGCGCCGCGGACGTTCTCCAGGTTGTGGCGCCAATCGAGCGGCGTCTGGTTCAGCACCGCTGCTGCGACGTGGAGCGTGTTCATGGACGTTCCTCCCCGCCGCGCGCCTTCGCGATCAGGCGCAGCTTCGTCTCGTGGAGATCCTCGGCGAGGCCGACGAAGTAGGGCTTCGGATTGAGGAACCGCTTCATCGTCGCCGGGAGCTGGGCGAGCTGCTCCTTGGTGCGGGCTTGGCAAACGACCAGCGGCTCCGGTTCACGCACAACCTTTCCCGCCCGCAGAATGGGCACCAACACATCGGTGCCCATTTCGCCGTCACGCGGATGCCAACGGCGGCTGGGATCGGCCACGTCCAAGGCGGTGTCCGGCGGCGGCGCGCCGGTCGAATCGTCGTAGATCATGTCTCCAACGAAGCCGCGCTCGTCCTGGAAGCGCCGCACCTGGAGCACGCCGGGGTTCGAGATCTTCACCGGCTGTTCGGAGAGCTTCACCTTGTGGTCCCAGCTTCCGTCTGCGCGGCGGATGGCGCCCAGCTTGTAAACGCCGCCGAGCGCCGGCTGGTCGTAGGCGGTGACGAGTTTGGTGCCCACGCCCCAGAGGCTGATACGCGCGCCCTGCTGCTTCAGGTTTTCGATTAGGTGTTCGTCGAGATCGTTACTGGCGACGATCGTGGCGTCGGGGAAGCCCGCTTCGTCGAGCAGTTGCCGGGCGGCGATGCTGAGTTCCGCGAGGTCGCCGCTGTCGAGACGGATGCCGTTCAGCTCGTGGCCCTGCTCCCGCAACCAACGTCCGGCCTCGATGGCTTCGCGCACGCCGCCAAGCGTGTCGTAGGTGTCCACGAGGAAGGTGCTGTTGTGCGGCATGGCGCGGGCGTAGGCCTGAAACGCCTCGCGCTCACTTTCGAAGCTCATGACCCACGAATGGGCGTGCGTGCCGCGCACGGGAATGCCGAAACGTTGCCCGGCGAGCACGTTCGAGGTGGCCACGCATCCGCCAATGAACGCCGCACGGCTGGCCGACATCGCCCCGTCCGGCCCCTGGGCGCGGCGCAGGCCGAACTCGAGCACCGGCTCGCCCCGCGTGGCTTCGCAGACGCGCGCGGCCTTGGTGGCGACGAGCGTCTGGTAGTTCAGGATGCAGAGCAGCGCCGTCTCCAACAGCTGCCCCTGGACTAACGGTCCGCGCACGCGCAGCAGCGGTTCATGCGCGAAGGCGAGCGTGCCTTCCGGCATGGCGTCGATATCCACCGTCAGCCGCAGGTCGCGGAGGTAGTCCAGGAAACTGGCCTCGAACAACGGCGAACCGTCGCGGCCTTTCATCGTGCCCAGATAGGCCAGCTCCTCGGGAGAGAAGTGGTAGTTTCGCAGCCATTCCACCGCGTCGCCCAAACCGGCGGCAATGGCATAGCTGCCGCCGAACGGCGTCCGTCGGAAGAAGAGGTGGAACACCGCCTCGTCTTCCGCACGGCCGCACTTCCAATACGCGGCGGCCATCGTGAGCTGATACAGATCGGTCAATAGGGGTGAGTGGTTCATGGGAGATCCCGGCTGGTGACGAGACGGACGCCGGCGGCCTGCATCTCGGCGAGCGCGGCGGCGATGTTGCCGGCCGGGAGATCAATGCCACGGCAGGCGTCGGTGATGAGATTCACGCGGAAGCCTTCGGCTACGGCGTCGAGCGCGGTGAACTTCACGCAGAAATCCGTGGCGAGCCCGCAGACCCAAAGCTCCTGGGCGCCCTTTTCCTTCAGCCACTCGGCCAGGCCGGTCGAGCTGCGTCGACCGTTGTCGAAGAGCCCGCTGTAACTGTCCACGCGCGCGTCGGTGCCCTTGGGAAACACCCGGGCCACGCGCCGCGTGTCGAGGCCGGGCGCGAAGCACGCGCCGCCGGTATTCTGCACGCAATGCGCCGGCCAGAGCGTCTGCGGCAGGCCGTTCAGCTCGATGTTCTCGAACGGCTGCTTCCCCGGATGGTTCGCGGCGAAGCTGCCGTGATCCACCGGATGCCAATCCTGCGTCGCGACCACGAGATCGAAGCGCGGCAACAGGCGATTCACGACGGGAACGATTGCGTCGCCGTCCGGCACGGCGAGCGCTCCGCCGGGCAGGAAGTCATTTTGGATGTCCACAAGGACGAGAGTTTTCATGTCGGGAGAATCACTTGGCGTTCACGGAGCAGTTCCAGGACTTGGTGCGCCCACGCACGGTCCAGTTCCTTGGCTTCTTCGGGCAACTCGGCATACGGCCGCCACGACTCCTGCCAGCGGGCGCGGAGCGTCTCGGGGACCTGTGGCGCGGTAGCCTGCGACCAATGCAGCCACTGGCGGTGTTCCAGTTCGGCGAGGGTTTCGAGAAGGGACGCGGTCGAGGTCATGGTTTGAGGGCATCGGCAAATTCGTGGATCAGGCAGTCGAGGTCTCCCTTGCGGGCCAAGGCCGCTATCCATTCCCGGGGAATGGCCGAAACGCCATACGCAAGGCCGGCCAAGCCACCGGCAACGCAGCCGGTCGTGTCGGTGTCGCTGCCGAGGTTGACGGCGCGGAGCACGCAGTCGGTGAAACTTGTCGTGGTCAGCAGGCAAAACAGCGCTGCTTCCAGCGTGTGAACAACATAGCCACTTGAGGCGATGTCCGACTCGTTGAGTTGCGCCAGCTTCCCATCCAACAGCCTCTGGAAGTTCAGAAACTGGGGATTCCATTCCGGAGTGTCGTAATGGAAAAGGAAGCGGCGTAGAGCCGACTCGAAAGCCGCTTCCGGACGCGCGCCGGTGACGAGTTCACGCACGACAAGAGCAAAGAAGCCGCAGCACATCTTGGAACGGTGATGGCCGTGGGTGATGGCAGAGCAGGCATGAACCCGATCCAATAGCTCTTCCTCGGGGCTCTGCGTAAACCACAGAGCCACCGGAAGCATCCTCATCAATGACCCATTCCCGTTGGCCATCTCGTCCGCGCGGCCCGCTTGCGCCGCGACCGCACCACGTCGGATGCGGTGAAGGGCTTCTGCGGTCGTGGCCCCAATGTCGAAAACACGGCCCCACGGGGTCCATTTTTCCGCGACGTTCCACTGGACGAATCGTCGTCCCATGTCCTCCGCATCGAACCCAGTTGTCAGCAGGTTTTCCATGGTGCAGAGCGTCATTGAGGAATCGTCTGACCAAGTCCCCGGTGGCTGGTTGTAGGTGCCGAATCCGCGCATTCCGCTGACGGGGTTGGCCTGCACGGCGGCGCGATTCTGGAACTCCACGGGAACTCCCAAGGCATCGCCGACAACGGCACCCCAAAGACCACCCAGGATACGCTGCTTCTTTGTCACAACGGCTCCTTCCCGAAGCTGGCGATGACTTCGATGTCTCCGACAATGTTCGCGTTGAACTCGGTCAGTCCCTCGGCGGGCACCCAGAGTTCCTGATGCATGCGGCTGCCGACGGTCTCCACCTTGAACTTGGCGAGGTAGTCGGAGCGAACGGTGAAGCGGGTCACGTAGCCGGCTCCGGAATCCTTCACGTTCCAGTCGCGGGCGATTTGGGTGGCGTAACCCTCGTCGAGCACCGGGTAGAAGATCGGTTGCTCCGGCAGGCGCGGCGGAAACACCTGCATGCCGCTGGCGCGGATGAGGGTTAGTTCTTTTGGACCGACGGGGCGGTAGAGGATGGTCGTCGCGTTCATGGTTCAGCAAGGGATGTCCCGCCATTGGCGCAGATTCGGCTGCTGGTTGTGGATGACTTCGATAGCCAACGTGAGTTCGGGGTAGCTGGTGGTCTGCTTGATCCGGTCCAGGTAGAGGTTTCTGCGGGCGACCGATTCGACGGTGAACGCCCAATACAGCGACATCAGCGGATTGATGAACAACTCCGACCCTTCCGTTCGCTTGGTCCCGTGATGGTTGCCAAACCATCCCGTCGTCGCGTCGATGATGCTCGTGTTAACGATGCTGGGGTGTTTGGGAAGTCGGCTCGCGACGTAATCACAAGCCGCCCGGTAGAAGGCGAACTCTGCGCTCTGCTTCAGGAGGCTCCAGCTTCCCAGAAAGCCATCATCGGCCGTCAGGGCCGCGATATTTTCCAAGACGTGCGCGTGGCAGACGCCATGAAAGGCGTCCACGCCGAATCCGACCGAGAGCACGAACCGGTCAGGCACAGCGTTCAACTCGCTGACCGCCATAAGGCTCGCCATGTCCTCTTGGGGAGTGCCCAGCCCGACTTCATCTCCACGCATCAGAATGTCGGTGCCGCCGTCCACCAGCACGATGGCATCCGGTCTTAACTCCTCTGCTAACCAACGGTAGGCCGTGATGACTGGGGCGACTCCGGTCCGCTCCAGCAGGTAGATTGGCATCGTGCCGAACTGGTCGGACAGCCAGCGGGACAGATGCAGTTCCGGGCAGTGGCTGGCCGACCCATGCGAATCGGGTGTGATACGGGCCAAGGCTGGAACCGGGCGTTCGCAATCTTCATAGCGCAGGTCACTGAAAGTGAGATTGGCCAAATGGACGCGCTTGCCTCGGTGTAGCAGCCAGTGGAGCACGGGCAGGCCCGCAAATAGATCGTAGCCGCCACCAGCCCCGGCCAGCAGGACAGTCTTCGCTTCGGCCAGGCGTTGGAAGATGGGGAGGTTCATGGGCGTGGTCGGATTCGAAAGCTCATGGAGCAAGGTCATAAACGACGACTTGCACCCCTTTCGAAGTTAGTTCGCGCTCGATGATCGCTGAGACTTCATCCCAGGAGCCTCCAGCCAATCCGCAGCCGATTCTTGGCATGTGAACAGTGGCACTTCGCTCGGAGGCAAAGGCAGCCACGGCAGCCAACGTCAAAACGAGAGCTTCGTAACGAATCGGAGGAACGCCATTGATGGGACGTGTGTCGTGTTGAGCAATCATGTTGGCCACCCATAGCTGATCTGACACCTCGACGAACTGTGTTTGCCCAAGGGCGAAGGGGACGGAATCGCCTCCTTTGAACCAACTTCGATAGGAGGCCTCCGCCTTGGGCCATCGCTTGGAGAGCGCGATGACGAAGCCGCGGCCCCAACCGCCAATGTCGTTACAGATGTGCGCGACGATTTTCGCGCCTTCTCCTTCGGGTGCGGTCGCGTCACCGATTCGGTAGAGTATGGAGTTCTGGTTCATGACGAGGAGGGTTGCTGGTTCACAGCCAGAAGCTGAAGCCGCGTTTGCGGAGCTGCTGGTATTTGCGTTCGTCGAAGCGGTGGAGGCGGGCGGCGCGGTGGGCCACGTCCTGCTGGATCTCGCCGGTGTCCACCAGCAGGCCCATGCCGAGGATCTTCTTCCGGAAGTTGCGCTTATCGAGGCGCTCCTCCAGCACGACTTCGTAGAGGTGCTGGAGCTGGC
This sequence comes from Kapaibacterium sp. (SeqCode), assembly GCA_044339945.1. Classification (GTDB taxonomy): domain Bacteria; phylum Verrucomicrobiota; class Verrucomicrobiia; order Limisphaerales; family UBA9464; genus CAIWAH01. The sequence goes on along the minus strand of JBIIUN010000023.1, from coordinate 6,283 downwards.
CGAGGGTGAACTTGGCCGGCAGCAGCTCGAAGCCGATGGGTTCGTAGCGGACCTTGCCGCGCAGCCGGGCCAGTGCGGTGGCGAGGATGTGTTCGTGGTCGAAGGCGAGGTCGGGGGCGTCGTCCACGCTGAACCACGCGGCCTGCCGGGCGTCGGTGGCGGCCTGCGGCTTGTGCTCGGCGAGCGAGACGAGCGCGTAATAGGCGATGCTGACGACGCGTTCGCGCGGGTCGCGGTCGGGTGCGCCGAAGGTGTAGAGCTGCTCCAGAAAAATGTCCCGCAGGCCGGTTTCCTCGGCGAGTTCGCGGCGGGCGGCGTCCTCCAGTGATTCCTCCACGCGGACGAAGCCTCCGGGCAGCGCCCATTTGCCCTCGAACGGCTCCAGGTCGCGCTGGATGAGCAGCACCTTGAGGTCGCCCTCGTCGAAGCCGAAGACGACGCAATCCACCGTGAGGGCGGCCCGGGGATATTCGTAGGTGTGCGGCATGGTGTTGTTCGGACACTTTGTTAGTGTTCAGCCGACACGAAGTCAAGCCCGGCCTGCCCCAAGCCCATTGACAGCCCGGCCGGCGGGAGGGATGAGTCGCCCGTCTGTTGCAGCCTAAGCTGGTCCGCCTTCCTGCGGATCGGCACGGGGGAACCAAGTTCCTCAATGCGAATTGAGGGTGGGGCGAACGGCACCGGGTAACCGGCGCCAAGGTCACTTCCAAGACCGAGCCCGTCAGCTAACTCCGTCGGCAGCTGGAAGGGCGATCCTCTGGGTCCGCAAGTCGCGGCACCCACGTTCACCCCGTCTGAAACCGCGCGGCGGCCTCGTGCCGACGCGCACCGATGCGTCGCGCTCACCCGCGGCGCGTCCCTGAAGTCATGAGTGAACTGAAAGCAAACGCGCCGCGGACCTGTCCCGAATGCGGCGGCTCCCACCTCCACCAAACGACCACGGCGTCGTCCGGCACGCATGGCCCCGCGTTGTTGCCGGGCCTGGGCGGTTTCCTGAGCTTCGCCAAGTTCCGGGTTGTGGTCTGCGCCGATTGCGGCCTGACCCGCTTCTACGCCGAGCCCGACGCCCGCGCCAAACTTAGCGGTTCCAGCCGTTGGTTTCGCCTCTGAACTGAACCCCAAGGGAAAGGAACTCCGCATGAATGCTCCCATTACGGTCTTGGTTGTCCTGTTCTCGGTCCTCTTCGGCCTGAGCGCGCTCTATTGGCTGCTCGGCCTGGTCCTCATCGACGAGCGCCAGGTCGGCATCGTGGTGAAACGCTTCGCTGCCACCTCGCTTGCCCCGGGCCGGCTGATCGCGCTCGCCGGTGAGGCGGGCTACCAGGCCGACACGCTCGCGCCCGGCCTGCACTTCGGCTACTGGCGTTGGCAATATCAGGTGTTCAAGGCCCCGGTCACGGAGGTTTCGCCCGGTGAGATCGCGCTCGTTGTTTCCGCGGATGGTGCGCCCATTCCCGCGGAACGCATCCTCGGGCAGGTCGTGGACTGCGACAGCTTCCAGGACGCCCGGAAGTTCCTCGTGAACGGTGGCGAAAGGGGACGCCAACTCGGCATCCTCACGGCCGGCACCTACCGCATCAACACGGCGCTGTTCACCGTGATCACCGCCGCGCAGGCGGGCGCCCATGCCATGCATCGCGAGGCGCTGGAGGTTCAACGCGTCGCCCCCGACATGGTGGGCATCGTCACTACGCTGGATGGCCGACCCATCGAAGCCGGCGAGATCGCCGGCCCGACTATCGCGAACCACGACAACTTCCAGAACGCCCAGGCCTTCGTCGCCGGCGGTGGTCGGCGCGGCTTGCAGGAGCAGGTGTTGCTCAGCGGCAGTTGGAACCTGAACCCTTGGTTCGTGCAGGTAGAGCAGGTCCGGATGGTAGAGGTTCCCATCGGCTCCGTCGGTGTGGTCATCTCCTTCGTGGGCGCCGCGCACCTCGACGTGAGCGGCGCCGACTTCAAGCACGGCGACCTCGTGAACGTCGGTCACAAAGGCGTGTGGGTTTCGCCGCTATATCCCGGCAAACATCCGCTGAACACCCGCATCATGAAGGTGGAACTCGTGCCCACCACGAACATCGTCCTCAACTGGGCCAACCGCACCGAGGCGCACCATTACGACGCCAAACTCAACTCCATCACCGTGCGTTCGCGCGACGGTTTTGCGTTCAACCTCGACGTGTCGCAGATCATCCACGTCGGCGCGCTCGACGCGCCCAAGGTCATCTCGCGCGTCGGTTCCATGCAGAACCTCGTGGACCACGTCCTCCAGCCGATCGTCGGCAACTACTTCCGCAACTCGGCGCAGGACTACACCGTGCTCGACTTCCTCAGCGCGCGCAGCCAGCGCCAGACCGAGGCGGCGGAACACATCCGCGTCGCCATCGGCGCCTATGACGTGCAGGCCATCGACACGCTCATCGGCGACATCAATCCGCCGGCCGAACTCATGCAGACGCAGACCGACCGCAAGATCGCCGAGGAACAGCGCAAGACCTACGAGGTGCAGGAAGCCGCGCAGGTCCAGCGCCAGCAACTCGTGCGACAGACTTCGCTCGCGGATATCCAGCAGCAGGTCGTCGGCGCGGAACAGGGCGTGAACATCGCCGAACTGAAGTCCAACGCCCACATCAAGCAGGCTACCGGCGAAGCCGAAGCCACCCGCCTGCGATCGCTCGGCGAGGCCCAGGCCATTCGCGCCACCGGCACCGCCAAGGCCGAAGCCTACCGGGCCGGCGTCGAAGCGCTCGGCGCCCAAAGCTACACGCTCATGCAACTGATGCAGGTCGTCGGCGAGCGCAACGTCCGGATTGTGCCCGACGTGGCTGTGAACGGCGCCGGCGCCAACGGCGGCCTCGTCGAAGGCCTGCTCGGCGTGATGCTGAAGAAGGAAGCCGTCGCCAAGGCGGTGTAGCCCGGCCTCGTTGTCAGGCACCGCCCCGGGAGCCAACGCTCCCGGGGTAGAACTACCGAGGGAACTCGTCCGGAACATTGACGGGGCCGGTCCCGGTGCGGACGCTCGCGCCATGCTTCCCCGTATTCTGAGGCTGGGTTTGGTGTGGTCCTGCGCGTTTTCTGCCCTCGCCGCCCCGCCCAAGCTGACCGGTGTCGGCCTCGGCATGGAGGAGATGATCGCCAAGAACGAAATCGCCGGCGCGGTCACGATGGTTGTCACCAAGAACAAGGTTCGGCACCTCGAGGCGACAGGTTTGGCCGATCTCGCCGCCCAGAAGCCGATGCGGACCGACACCGTCTTCTGGATCGCCTCCATGACTAAACCGGTCACCGCCACCGCCGTGCTCATGCTCCAGGACGAAGGCAAACTGAACGTCCACGATCCCGTCGCGAAGTATCTGCCCGAGTTCGCGAACCTGAAGACGCCCTCCGGCCAGCCCGCCAACCTCACCATCGTCCAGATCCTCACCCACACCTCCGGTCTCGGTGAAGCCGGCGGCCCGGCCGCCCGCGACGCGAAGACCCTCGCCGACCTCGTGCCGCTCTGGCTCGCCGCGCCGATGCAGTTCGAGCCCGGCTCGCAATGGCGCTACTGCCAAAGCGGCATCAATGCCGCCGGCCGCATCGTCGAGGTGGTGAGTGGGATGAGCTTCGACGCCTTCCTGGAGAAGCAGCTGTTCCGCCCGCTGGGCATGAAGAGCACCACGTTTTACCTGGGCGAACCCGAGCGCGCCCGGCTGGTGACCGCCTACGCCAAGAACAAGGACTCCGGCCAACTCGAAGCCGTGCCGCCGCGCCCCGAGTTCGGCCCGCGCGACCGCCCGCCGCAAGGCAACGGCGGACTCTACTCCACCGCCGAGGACTACGCGCGCTTCTGCCAGATGCTGCTCGGCGGCGGGAAGTTCAAGGGCCGCCGTTACCTGAGCGCGGACGCGCTGAAAATCCTCACCACGCCGCAGACGCCCGACACGATGCCCACCGGCTTTTTCCAGAACGAAACCTACGGCAAACGCGGCCTGAACTACGGCTGGGGCCTCGGCACCTGCGTGCTCAAGACGCCGCACGACGGCGTGCCCGCGATGCTGTCTCCCGGCACCTTCGGCCACGGCGGCGCCTGGGGCACGCAGGCGTGGATCGACCCCGTGAAGGGCGTCGCCTACGTGCTGATGGTCCAGCGCTCCAACTTCCCCAACAGCGACGCCAGCGAAGTGCGGCGGGTGTTTCAGCAGGCGGCGGCGGAGGCGTTGGGGAAGCAGTAGCGAACCTTTCCCTGCGTGGTGGCGGTAGGCTGGTGTGCAGCGTCACTTTCCGGCCACGCTCAAAACGCGGACGAACGCTAGGGAGACAGAACACCGCCGCGGTGTCGGTCTGAAGAGCAGCTTCCCACTCCAGGGGTTGGGGGCTGGTGCTGGCTACTGGGAAACATTTCGCCTGAGGAACCGAAAGAAGCCGGTCACCCCGGGTTGTGGAAACGGGCCAAACCAGTAGGTGCCCGATTGGTCGAATTGTTCCGTTTGCAAAGGGGACCAACCATCAAGACTGGTTGAGAACTCCGCCGCGATGCGGTCACCGCCGGCCACAGTCACAGGAAAACTGATGCCAGTTCCGGAGGAACCATCGGTCCAGATCGCGTTCCCGACGTTGACCCAATCGGGGGCATGAACGAGTCGGAACCCCGAGTGCATCTGCCCTAGATTATCGCGTTGATCCAAAGAAATCAGATACGATTGGCCAGCGTCGGCGGTGAAGCGGCTGTCAGCATCGGTTGGGAGCAATTCAGTGAGCGTTACGAGGTTTGTGATTTGGTCGCCACGATGGGCTGCGATCCTTGGCGGCGTCGACTCGATCGAGGTTCCCTTTGATCGCACGATCGCCCAGCCGCCAGATGCCGGTGCGGTCCAGCGCCACCAAGTCGAGCGCGCCGCGCCAACGCGCTCGCCTTGCTCGGGCGTGGCTCCGGCAACGTCCACCGTGACATCGACCGTGCTGCTGGTGGTCAGGTTGGTCAGGACGATTGCGTTAGAGAGGTCATCGTTTTCTGGGCGCATGAGCGGTAGTATTCGGAATGCAATCGGCGCATTGGTTCGTTGGCCAGGCAGCGCATCTCCTCGGAGTGCAAGAACTTCCCCTGAGCGAATCGCAAAGGTCAAAGATGGCGGCGAAGGCCAGGGACGAACTATCAGTGGCGTTACCTGCAGGTCCGCCACACGTTCGAGGCTGGACAACTGGTCGCCACGGAAGAAGGAAACCGCAGCCAGCAGCTCCCCAATGCGGTCAACCGTATACCGGCCGGTTGCGGGCGCGGTCCAAGACCACCATACCGAACGGCCGGCACCTGACGGATTTGCCGGTTCACCCGGTTCTGTGGCGGCGTCATCATTTCGGGTGAAGAGCAACGTTACCCCCTCAGCCACGCTCTTGCGGCCGGCGAATGAGTCGCTGGCCACCGGATAAACGACGAACTCGATCCGTAGATCTGTGCCCATCGCTTGGCAGCGCGGTATTGGAAGCGAATTGGACGGGGGACGGAACGTGCATTCGTTGGAATCCAAGCGGACCTGGTAGGCGACGCCGGCCCGCACCGGAATCAGTCCGCTGATCCAAGCACCGGGGCTTCCGGGAAGAACGACCGGTGGGCTCCATCCACCCACTGGAGATTGGCGGAAGAGCGCTTCGGTTCGCAGCAGTCGCAGCGTGGAAAATGTCTCACCGTCGAACAAACTGATGATTCCTTGTCCAGAAAGCTGCAATAAGCCGTCTTCGGCGGGGGTCCAAGTCCACCATAGGCTGCGGCCCGCGTTATCCGCGATGCTCGGCTCTCCCAACTCGGAAGTCGCCTCGGCAACATTGCCGGTCATGGTGACGACATTGCCAACAACAGAGAGACGGTTGGCGAACAGGTCGTTGGCCGGTGCGGCACAGACGGAAACCCCACATATGAGCCCCATAACGAGGCCTGCAATCCACCTTCCAAGCGGACGACCTTCATCTTGAAGTGTGAGCATATCCCGCATGCTGGCGTCGCCATTTCGCGGGACTACACGGGTTTCGATACGGTCCACGAAACGACGTTAACTCGATCCCATAGGGAGTATCCAGCCGAGACATCTTGGCTGGATGCTTACGGGCGCATTCGGACATCGTTTTGAACCCGGTTGCGCTGGGTAGGGAAGGCGCGCTGCGCCTGCCCCGCCCGGAGCGGAGCGGAGGGCGGCAGTTCGCATCGTGGGGTGGATCGACGCCACGCTGCTGGTTCCGCGCCCCGGCGCTCCGCGCGGGGCGCGGGGCGGCCGCGGCGCGGCAGCCCTACCACGATCAAGAGATGCGCCCG
>JBIIUN010000311.1:0-6303 GCA_044339945.1 Kapaibacterium sp. (SeqCode) | reverse complement strand
GCGCCGCCCGCCTGCCCGTGATCGCCGCCCTCAAGTCCGTCTGAGCCCCCACGCTTTCCGCCATGACTGAAGACCAGCTCCAGAAGCTCCGCATTGCCTCGGAACAGAAGCGCCGTTCGCGCACGCCGTTGTGGCTCATCTTCGGCGGCGTGCTCGTCGTCACCGGAGTCATCGCCTTCTTCGCGGTGCCACGCGCTGGTGATGACATCCGCTCAGGACTGACCTCCGGCCGCGAGGCGGCCACGCAGAAGGCCGGCGCGGAAATGGCGACGCGCAACCAGGCGCTGGATGCCAAACGGAATCCGACTAACGCGCCGGCGCCGGCCAGCGCAGCCTCCGCCGGCACCGCCCGCGTGGAAGGATCGGTGCTGACGGTCAGCGGCTACATCGTCGCCCGCGAACGCATCGAAATCAGCCCGCGCTTCATGGGCGTCGTGAAGTGGATCGGCGTGAAGAAGGGCGATTCCGTGACCAACGGACAGACGGTGGTGTTGCTCGACGACGCGGAAAACCGCGCCCGGCTCGCCGAGGTGGACGGGCAATTGGCCGTCGCCAACGTGGCGGTGGAAAAGGCCCGGCTGGACCTGCGGCGAAGCGAGGAGCTCGTCGCCTCAAAGGTCGAGATGGCCAAGGTTTTGGATGATGCCCGGCTGGCGGTGGCGTCCACCGAGGCTCAGCGGAAGCAGCTCCAAGGCTCCCGCCAACTGATCGAGACGTGGCTGGACTGGTGCGTGATCAAGTCGCCCGTGAACGGCGTGGTGTTGGAGAAGCTGGCGGAGGCCAACGAACTCGTGACCCCGCAGAATTTCGGCGGAAGCCGCGGCCCGAGCACCTCGCTCGTCGCGGTCGCCGACCTCAATGACCTGCAGGTCGAGATCGACGTCAGCGAGTCCGACCTCGCCAAGATCCGCCTCGGCCAGAAATGCCGCGTGAGCCCGGAGGCTTACCGCGACAAGGGCTACGAAGGAGTGGTCGCGGAAATCGCCCCTGAGGCGACCCGCGCCAAGGGAACCCTCCAGATCAAGGTGCAGATCCGGAATCCGGACCGTTTCCTGACGCCGGAGCTGAGCGCCAAGGTGGATTTCCTGCCCGCCCAATAGGCGGAACCCGCTGCCCGGGGGCGAGTGTTCTACCGAACCGGATACCTGGGTGGGAATCCGACGGAAGCCCACTCCGATTTGCCAACCGGCCGGGTTAGGCAATCCTAAGGCGCGTTTGTGGCGGGAAACACCGGCAGGCAAGGCAATGGATTCTCCTGACAAGGATACAAACCCGACCGGCGGGACCGAGCCTAACTGGGAGGCGTGGGCCCAGTCGTTGGTGCAATTGGGGCGCCTGACGGGGGTGGACATCGGCTTGGCGCGCGCGCGGCGGGCGCTGGCAAATTGCCGGCACCTGCCCGGCGGCGAGCCGCTTGAGCTGTTTTCCCATGCGGCCGCGCTTGTGGGGCTGCGGGCCAAGCTGGTCCGCCTGTCGGTGGCCGATGCGATCGGCTGGGCCCGGCGGGACACGCCCCTGGTCGCGTGGGACTCCACGGCTTCGCGGTGGCTGATCATTCGTCGGTCCGGCCTGTTCCAAGCCCAGATTGCGGACCAGTTCCGGCCGGACTTGGCCCACTCGATCTCCCGGCGTGACTTGGCAAGCCGCCTAGGGGTAACCACGGAAGCGGCCGCGGTGGATTTTGCGGTGGTGCATTCGGAACGGCCCGCGGACGTCGTCGCCACCGAACCGGCCGCGCATCCGGACGCCCCGCTGGCCGGGGGCGGACACACGACAACCGGGGACCACCCGGAGAAACACGAGCATCCGGTTCCCTGGCACCGGTTCGGCGCGCTGCTGACGGGCGAGATCCGGGACATCCGGGTGTTCCTGGTGTTCAGCCTCGTGGCCGGCCTGCTTTACCTCTCGGTGCCGCTCGCGGTGGACGCCTTGGTCAGCAACCTCGCCTTCGGCAACGACGCCCGGCCGTTCATGCAGGCGGTGGTCATGGTCAGCCTGGGCCTGCTGCTCAGCCTCGCGTTGGCGGCGGCGGTCCGGGCCTTCAAGCACTACCTGGCTGAGGTGATCCAGCGGCGCATCTTCGTGCGCCTGGTGGCCGATCTCGGGCACCGGCTGCCGCGGGTGAAGCCGGAGGCGCTCGATGGCCAGCACGGGCCGGAGCTGGTGAACCGCTTCCTCGACGTGGTCACCTTGCAGAAGTCCTCCGCCGGACTGCTCATGGACGGCTTGGACGCGGTATTCAGCATCGTGATCGGGATGCTCTTGCTGGGCTTGTTCCATCCGTTGCTGCTGGTGTTCGTCCTCCTGCTCATCGCGTTGCTCTGGGTGGTCCTGTTCGTGATGGCCCGCGGCGCGGTGCGCACCAGCATCGCCGAATCGTATGCGAAATACGCCGTGGTGCATTGGTTCGAGGAGATCGCGCGGCATCCGAATCTCTTCAAGGGTCCCGGCGGCTATGCCCTGGCCATGGACCGGGCGGACCAATTGGCCCGGACCTACCTGGAGGCCCGGCGCAGCCATTTCCGGATCCTGCTCCGGCAGATCGGTGGCATGCTGACCCTCGAGGTGATTGCCACTGTGGGCCTGCTGATGGTGGGTGGAATCCTAGTGCTGCGGCAGGAGCTAACGCTCGGCCAGTTGGTCGCGAGCGAGCTCACCGTGGCCACCATCGTCGCGGCCCTGTCCAAGCTGCCGAAACAGTTGGAAGTCTGGTATGACGCCATGGCGGCGATGGACAAGGTCGGGCATCTGGTGGACCTCGAGACCGAACGGGAGGACGGCGACACGCCGGGCCGGCGCACGGGTCCGGCGGAAGTTCGCGTGCAGGATGCCACCTTCGGATTCCACGCGGACCGACCCTTATTTTCGCACCTCAGCTTCCAACTTAGCCCAGGAGAATCCGGAGCGGTCGTGGGCGCCCAAGGCAGTGGCGCCAGCACGTTACTGTCACTGCTGTTCGGTCTTCGCCGCCTCGAACACGGCTTCATCACCGTGGACGGTCTCGACGTCCGCAGCTGGAACCTGGAGCAACTCCGCTCGGAAGTGCTGCTGCTCCGCGTGCATGACATCATGGACGGGACCGTCGCCGATAACATCCGCCTCGGCCGTCCTGACCTCAGCCACGACGACGTCCGGGTGGCCCTTGAAAAAGCCGGTCTGTTCGAGGACGTCATGGCGTTGCCGCAGGGTATGAATTCACCGCTGATGTCCGGTGGCCTGCCGTTGTCGAGCCGCCAACGGATTCGGCTCCTGGTCGCGCGGGCGCTCGCCCAGAAACCCCGCCTGCTGCTCGTCGACAAAATGTTGGATGGCTTGGATGCCGAAACCTTGGGCGGGCTGGCCGACTGCCTTTTCGATCCGAAGGCGGGCTGGACCGTGCTGATCTCCACCCGCGACGCCGATGTGCTTCGGCGATGCCGTCGGGTGATCTGCCTGAACGAAGGTCGGCTCACCGACGGCACCCAACTGCCCCACCCGACAACCCCATGAGCGCACCGCGTCCCAGCGATGATTCCCTGGCCACGGCCGACGACCCCTTGGGGGCGCTGCCGGCGATGGCTTTGGTCGGCTCCACCCAACTCGCCCGCCGGCTCGCCCTGGGGCTGGTGGTGGCCTTTTTCGTCCTGGTCCTCGGACTCCTCTTCCTGCCCTGGCGCCAATTCGTCAGCGGCACGGGCCGGGTGATCGCCTTCGACCCGCTGGATCGCCGGATCAACCTTGAGGCCCAAGTTTCCGGCCGGGTGCGCAAGCTGCATGTCACCGAGGGCCAGCGGGTGAAGTCCGGCGACGTGATCATTGAAATCCAGGACAATGATCCGCAGTTGCTGAGCAACCTGCGCCTCCAACGCGAGGCCATCGCCAGCCGGCGCTCCTTTGCCAGCAACCGCGTGGACGACCTAAGCGTGCAGATCGCCCAGCAGGAACTGGCGCTCCAGCAGGCCCTCGACGTCGCGCGGCAGCGGGTGGCGGCCACGAAGATCGCCACCGAGACCGCCGCGCTCAATTTCGAACGCAGCCGCACGCTGGAGGCGAAGGGACTCGTGTCCCGGCGCGACTTCGAACTCGCCACGCGGGACCGGACCAGCACCGCAGCCGACCAAGCCGGCGCCGAGGCGACCCTTCGTCGGACGGAAAACGACTTCCAGGCAACCTTGGCGGGCCTGCGTGCCCAGCGTGCGTCCGCCCAAGGCGAGGTGGCCGCCGCCGAGCGCGACCTTGCGGGCATCGAGATCGCCATCAGCCAGAACCTGCGCCAGGTCGTCGAGGCACCCCGCGACGGCATCGTGCTCACCGTCACAGTGACCGACGGCACCTACCTGCGGCCCGGTTCGCCCATCTGCACGATCATTCCCGAAACCGACAGCCGCTACGTGGAGCTGTGGCTCGACGGCAATGACGTTCCCCTCGTCCGGCCCCGCGCCCAGACGAACGGGGTGACCCTCCCCGGCAGTCCGGTCCGGCTGCAATTCGAGGGCTGGCCCGCCATCCAGATCGTCGGCTGGCCCGGCGTCGCGGTCGGGACCTTCGGCGGCGAAGTCGTGTTCATCGACGCCACGGACAACGGCAAGGGGCGCTTCCGCATCGTCGTGGCGGCCCAACCCGACATGAAGGAGCGCTCCGGCCGGCAGGAACCGATCACCTGGCCCTCCAATCGTTGGCTGCGGCAGGGCGTCCGCGCGAACGGCTGGGTCATGCTGGAGCAGGTGCCGCTCTGGCGCGAAATCTGGCGGCAGCTGAACGGATTCCCCCCGGTGGTGGCCGACGGTGAGCCGGACAAGTTCAAGAAGTAGGCCGGCCATGCGTGCGTTCCGCCAATTCGTGTCGGTCGGCCTCGCCTGCGCCACGCTGGCTTTGGCGCTCCCGGGTCCGGTCGCCGGGCAGACCAACTCCCCCGCCCCGCTGCGGCTGGAGGAGGTGCTGCATTCGGTGACCAACCAGTATCCGCCGATGCTCGCGGCCCTGATGGAGCGCGACATCGCGGCCGGACGCCTGCGCAGCGCCCAGGGCGTGTTCGATTTCACGGTCTTCAGCCGCCTGTTCGGCACCCCGCAGGGCTACTACGAATCCGGGACCTGGGATTCCGGTTTCGAGCAGTTCACCGGGATCTGGGGCGGCACCGTCTTCGGCGGCTACCGCCTGACCCGCGGCGACCGGCTGCCGGATTACGACTCCAGCCGCACCCAGCGGGACGGCGAGGCGAGGCTCGGCTTCCGCCTGCCCCTGCTCCGCGACGGCGCCATCGACCGGCGCCGGGCGAACCTGCTGAAGGCCGGACTCGACCAGAAGCTGGCCGATCCGCTGATCGCCCGGCAGCGGCTTGATTTCATTCGCGCCGGCACCGTCGCCTACTTCAACTGGCTGGCCGCCGGGGAACGCTGGCGCGTCGCCGAGGAACTCCTCCGGGTGGCCCGCGACCGGACGTCCGCCCTCGAAAGCCAGGCGGGCTCGGGCCTGCTGCCGCGGATCGTGCTCACGGACAACCAGCGCCTAGTGGTGGCCCGGGAAATCGGCACCGTGCAGGCGCAACGCCGGTTCGAGGCCGCCGCGCTGGCCCTGTCGCTGTTCCTTCGCGACGCGGACGACGCGCCGGTCAGCGCCGGGCGGGATCGCCTCAGCACCGGTTTCCCGCCGGTTGACCCGCCGGATGTCAGCCGGTTCACCACCGACCTGCTCCAGGCCGAGACCCGCCGTCCTGAGCTCGCCCGCCTGCGGTTGAACGCCGACAAACTCGCGGTCGACCGCCGGCTCGCGAAGAACCAGCTCCTGCCCAACCTCGACGCCGGCGTGACCGGCAGCCAGGACCTCGGCCGCGACACCTACAAGGACAAGGGCGACTTCGAAGTGCAGGCCGGCGTCGAACTTCGGCTGCCCCTCCAACGCCGCGAAGCCAAGGGCCGCCTCGCCGAGATCGAGGCGCAGACGGAACAGCTCAACAACGAGCAGCGGTTCGCCCGCGACCGGATTCGCACCGAGGTGAACGACGTCTTCTCCGCCGTCAGCGCGGCCTACCAGCAGAACCTCCGCACCCGGACGAACGTGGAGCTGGCCCGGCAGCTTCAAGAGGCGGAGCAAGATCGTTTCAACCAAGGCGCCACCGACCTGCTGGCCCTGCAATTGCGCGAGCAGGCCACCTTTGACGCCCAGACGGCGGAGATCGAGGCGGCGTTCGAATACTTCCGCGCCCAAGCCGACTACCGCGCCGCGGCGGCCCTTGACCTCCCCTGAGCAGCCTCGCTCCAGGCGGGGCTTGCTGCCGCGCCGAGGTCCTTGTGCTGCGCCGGTCACCGGAGATTCCCCCTTGCC
>JBIIUN010000310.1:0-6309 GCA_044339945.1 Kapaibacterium sp. (SeqCode) | reverse complement strand
GCGTCGCCAAACTGCGGTGGCTGGATCCATCGCCGCTGATTCTAAAGTTGGGCAGGACACCAAGGAGCACGAAGCGGCCGAGGAACAGGAGCCTCCAGAACTCGCGGAAGAGGGCGAATTATTGGAAGTGTTGCAGTCGTTGGCGCCAGGGGGATTCGAGCGTTTATGCAAACGCCTCCTTCATGAATACGGCCTCGAAAAAGTAGTGGTAACTGGAAAAAGCCACGACGGCGGCATCGACGGTATCGGACTCCTGCGGCTAAACACGTTTGTGACAATGCGGGTGCTTTTTCAGTGCAAACGAGTCCGAAAAGGAGTCAGTCGCGCGCAAGTAGGAGATTTTCGAAACGCAGTTATGGGACGAGCCGACAAAGGGATTTTACTGACCACCGGGTGGTTCACGTCGGACGCGGAGAAAGAGGCTAACCGTGAGGGTGTCATTCCAATCGAATTGGTTGATGGCGAACGATTGGTGGAGCTGTTCGAAGCGAAGCAACTCGGCCTTCGGCGCAAAGAGGTCTTTGAGGTGGATCACACGTTCTTTGATCAGTTCCGCTGACGCCGTTTAGTCCGCGAATCCAAACCGGTATCACGCGCACCGGTCCAACAGTTGCCCACGGCTGTTCGGAGCAGTCCCGGGAATCTGTCCCTATCGATTCATTAGCGTTGAGAGCGGCGCGTCGTCAGGGCTTCTCGACGCTCTTCTTCTCTTCCTTCTTGATGGTCCCGTCGGACGACTCCGTGACCGTCTTCTCCTTCTTCTCGACCGTGCCGTTGCGTTTCACTTTTTCCGTCTCCGTATGGGAAACGGTGCGGTCACAGCCCGTCGTCAGAAATGACAACGCCAAAACCGAGGTTGCCGCCAGCAGTGTAATCTTGCCTGTTTTCATGGTTGGTTCGTTCAATGGTTCCGAGGTGGTCCCGAAGCCGCTTTACGCAGGGTGGCTTGGCCGCGTCCAAGCTGGGCGAAGCAGGGGCTAGTCGCCATGGGGTAAAACCCGCACGCCGGCGTGACCTCGGCCGGGAATGTCGGCCGGAGTTCGGGAGAGGTCCATGAATCGGTTGGAACGGGCTCGGTTTGGCAATGCCGGGAGGGAGGGGCTGCGTGCCCAAACCCGAAGATGACTTTGGTCGGCACCAGTGTGTGCATTCCTTGCGGGCTCGACGGTGTATGCGGGCTCATGGAGAGGTCTCAACGGGGGGGCGCAGCCTGGGTCCGGCGGGAGATGGGCGGAGTTTGGAATCACCGTTCGACTCCCGGGGGCAAGCTGCGGTAGTAAACCGCGTATCCGCCATGAGCACGCCGAATCGATTCATCACCACCGCCGAGGCCCTGAAGGAAGACTACAAGGGCCGGACCAACTACTGGCTCAGCCGGCCGGAAATCTGCGAGGCCAAGGACCTCCAGCTTTGCCGGGCGGTCCTGCCTGCGGGCGAAGGCCACAATTTCCATACTCACCCGGAGTTGGAGGAGATCATCTACGTGCTGGAGGGCGAGGTGGAGCAGTGGGTGGAACGGGAGAAACGCAGCCTGAAGCCCGGCGAGGTGGCGCACATTCCGAAGGGCATCGTGCATGCGACCTTCAATACCTCGACGCGGGATGCGGTGATCCTCGCGATCCTTTCGCCGGCCGCCGCCCAGGGGCCGTTCCTCGTCGACGTGAGCGGCGAAGAGCCGTGGAAATCCCTGCGGACGCAGGTTTGACGACAATTTCGGCGGCACGCTAACTTCACGTCGATGAATCCGCTGGCAGACCCGCTTCGGCCGCCGCTCCGGCGGCAAGTTGGCCGCAGGTCCACGCCCAGCCAGGTGTTGTGGCAACTGGAAGAGATGCGGCAGTTCGTGGAAAAACACGCCCATGGAAAACCTGTCATCGCCGAAGGAGACTATTTCCCAGTTCGAAAGGCTGTTGGCCGGACTCGCGCGGGCGGAGGTTGATTTCGCGGTGGTCGGCGGGGTGGCGGTGATCCTGAACGGCTACCACCGCCAAACGAGGGACACCGACCTGCTAGTAGATCCGAACCCCGAAAACATCCGGCGGTTACTGGCCTACCTCGTGACTTGGGGTGAAGGCTGGGCTCGCGAGCTGGCACCGGCAGATTTTCTTCCCCAGGAAGGATCAATCCGGCTCACGGAGGATTTTGAGTTGGATCTGTTCACCCAACTACGGGGTCGGCAATTGGACGATTTTCGCCCCCAACTGCGTTACCTGCCGTCGGGCGAGGTGCGGATTCCGTATCTCCACCCGCAGCAATTGATCGAGCTCAAATCCGGGTCTTGGCGGGACAAGGATCGCCTCGACGTGGCAGCTTTGCGGGAAATCCTCAGGCGAGAAGCGGCGGGGGAATCATCACCCACGATATGAACGAAATTGCGGATCGCCGGTTTGTCACGGCTGCCGAAAGCATCACGGAGGTGTCGCTGTTCACCTTGAACGCCTGGCTGTCGCGGCCCGATATCGTGCCGTGCCGCGACCTGCTCATGGTCCGGGCGACCATGGAGCCGGGCCGGTGCCATGCTTTTCATCATCACCCGACCCGGGAGGAAATCATCTACGTGCTGAGCGGGCAGGCGGAGCAGTGGTGTGGACGCGACTACCGGATCCTGAAGCCCGGCGAAATGGTGCTCATTCCCAAGGGCGAAGTGCACGGGACCTACAATCCGTTCCGGGAGCCGGTCGTCTTCCTGGCCATCCTGGCGCCGGCAGAAGCGGCCGAGCCGTCCATGGTCGATGTTTCCACGGAGGAGCCCTGGGCTTCGCTGCGGGCAGGGATGCCGCCCTGCCGATGAAGTGCTTGCCGGATTGCCGCCGGCACCGGTTTGAGGCTCACTGGCGGCGTGAAAAGCCTGCGGTTCTTCCTGCTTGTCGCGATGGTCGCGTGGACGCCGAATCGGGCCGTGTCCGCCGATGCCACCAATGAATTTGCCGGTCTGCTGACGGCGCTGCCACCGGTTCCTGAGCTGCGGATTCCGCCCGAGCCCGCGGCGTGGCGGAGGGAGCAGGCCGAGATTCGGGCGACACTCACCCGGCTGCTCGGAGATTTTCCGGCCCGCCCCACCGTTCCGAAAGTCCGGGTGCTGGCCCGCGAGGAGCACGGGACGTATTCCTTGGAGCGTTTCGAATTCGACAACGGCCTGGGGGATCGGGTGCCCGGGGTGCTGCTAATGCCCATGGCGCGAAAGGGGCGGCTCCCGGCGATCCTGTATCACCACTGGCACGGCGGCGAATACGACCGCGGCAACGTCGAACTCTTCCAGACGAATCACACTCCCGTGGCTCCCGGACCGGCATTGGCGGAACGGGGTTTCGCGGTGCTGGCCATCGATGTGGCGTGTTTCGGGGAGCGGCAAGGGCAGGGGGCCGACGGACTTCGGGGCGGCGCCGGCGAAATGTCCGCGGCGAAGTTCGACCTTTGGGCCGGGCGGACGCTGTGGGGACGGATCGTCCGGGACGACCAGCTTGCGTTGGACTACCTCGCATCGCGCCCGGAGGTGGACCCGGATCGGATCGGCGCCATGGGCATGAGCATGGGAGCGACCCGCACGTGGTGGCTGATGGCGCTCGACGAGCGGATCAAGGCCGGCGTGGCGGTGGCTTGCCTGACCCGGTATCAGGACCTGATCGCGGCCGGCGGGCTCAAGTATCACGGAATTTACTACTACGTGCCCGGCATGCTCCGCCACTTCGACACGGAAGCAGTCGTGGCAGCCTGCGCGCCCCGGCCGCTGCTGTGCCTGAATGGCGACGAGGACGCGGGATCGCCAGTGGCCGGAATCCATCGGATCGAGGCGGCGGCGGCCCCTGGCTGGAGCGTTCTCGGAGCGCGTGAACGGTTCCGCAGCGAGGTGTTTGCCGGCCTCGGACACGTCTACACCCCGGCGATGTGGGAACAGACAACTGGGTGGTTCGACCGGTGGCTGGCGGAAAATCGTTGAAACGTGGGCTTGCGATGCCGTGGGAATCGGGTATCTCAGCCGCCCGCCACGGTTCCGGAAACGGAGCCGTCTTGCACTCCGGTTGGGTTTCGGACCCGGCCGGACGCGGAGCCAGGGCTGTTCGCAGTCCGGGACCGCGTTGCAGGGAAGGAGTGAAAGTGACTTGAGCGAAATCAGAATCAAAAAGGGTGAGCCCATCGACCGCGCGTTGCGCCGGTTGAAGAAGAAGGTCGATCGCGAGAATACGCTGCGCGATGTCCGCGCCAAGCGGCATTACGAGAAGCCGACCGAGCGCCGTCGTCGTAAGATGAAGGTGGCCAAATTCAGCGCGATGCTGGCCCGCCGTTACGCCGACGTTTAATTCGTCGTCACGGGTTGCACTTCCACGCGCCGGATGCTGTCCTCAGGGAACGCATCGGGCGTTTTGCTTTTCATGTATTCGCTTTCGACCTGTTGGAATTCGGGCCGCCACACCTGCGGCCGCGAAATGCTCCGCGAGATCCGCGCCCTTGGCTTCGAATATGCCGAGCTTAGCCACGGCATCCGCATCAGCCTGCTTCCGGGAATTCTGGAAGCCGTGGATGCCGGGGAGATCAAGATTTCCACGCTGCATAACTTCTGCCCGCTGCCCATGGGCATCAGCTGGCCGGCTCCCAACCTGTTCAAGTTCTCCGCCGAGGACCGCCGCGAACGGGACAGCGCGCTGAAGCATTCCCTCAAGACCATCGAGACGGCGCATCGGGTCGGCGCGAAACTGATCGTGCTTCACTCGGGCAGTGCGGACCTCAAATCCAATTCCCTCTTTTCCCGCAATGTGGACTACCAGGACAAGCTGGAGGAGCTCGCGTTGGCCGGGAAAAAGGACTCCGACAAATACCGCAAGCTGATGGAGGAACTGGAGGAACGTCGCGAGAAACGGAAGGCCGAGCCGATGCGCCGCTCCAGCGAGATGATCAAGCAGTTGGCGGAAGCCGCGGGTGAAAAGGGACTCCTGCTCGGCATCGAAAACCGGGAGGCAGTCGAGGAAATCCCGTTCGACCACGACTTGCCGGACTTCCTGGGCGATCTGCCCGGCAACGTCTGTTATTGGCACGACTGCGGGCACGCGCAGATCAAGGAGAACCTCGGCTTCATCCTGAACCACGCGATGCATCTCGAAAACCTTTCCGGGCGGCTGGCGGGTTTGCATGTGCATGACGTGCTCCAGAATGAGGAAGGCATGCACGACCACTGTCCGCCGGGCGTGGGCATGATCGACTACGAGGCGCTCAAGCCGATGGTGAAGCCGACCCACATCAAGGTGCTGGAAATGAGCCCGGGCCTGCCCTCCGAGGAAGTGGCCAAGGGGTTTGCCCACATCCAGTCGGTCTGGGGGCCGGAGTAAGGGGCAGTCCGTGACGCGCGCCCGACTGGTCAGCTTCGTCCGCTTTGCCGCCTGCCTGCTGCTGCTGGCGGTCATCTTCCACGTCATCTTCTGCAATGAGGTCCAATTGCAGCTGGCGACCGGGGACGGCCCGAAGTGGGAGTCGCTGGGCAAATGGGAGCAACGCCGGCTGGCGTGGACCCAGGGGCCGGCGGGGGTTTGGTCGACCGTGCGCCGGCTTGACGCTCAGAGTCTGGCCGTTTCGTTTGGTTCCTGCGGACTCCTCGTGGCGCTTGGTGGCATGCGGTGGCGCGAGGTGTTGCGCGCCCAAGGAATTCCCTTGGCGCTCGGGCCGGTGCTCCGCATCTCGTTCGTCGCCCATTTCTTCAATGCGTTCCTGCTCGGGACGGCCGGCGGCGACGTCATGAAGGCGTGGTATGCCGCCAAGGCGGCCCCGGAGCGGGAGGCGGACGCCGTGTTCAGCGTCTTTGTGGACCGGTTGCTGGGCATGTTTGCCCTGCTGCTTTTCACCGCGCTGATGCTGATCCCGAACCTCAGTCTGCTCACCACCTACAAGCGCCACTTGGCGACCGCCCTGACGGTGCTGGGCATGCTTGGGGTCGGCGGCGTCATGATCGTCCTCGGGTTCTTCACGGAAACGCTTCGGCACGACGGCCCGGTGTTGCGTTGGGTGCGAAGACTGCCGCGGGGCGATTCGTTCGCCCAGGCACTTTCCGGCTGCCGCGCGCTGGGGCGCCAGCCCGGCTTCCTCTGGCGCATGGCGGCCTGGTCCGTCCTGGTCAACATCGCGATTGTTGGGGCGTTCGCCTCGCTGGCGAAGGGACTGGGCGTGGAAATCAGTCCGGTCGCCCTGTGGTATCTCGTGCCGGCGATCGTCAGCGTGGCGGCGCTGCCCATCACCCCGGCCGGCCTCGGAGTTCGCGAACATATTTTCGTCTGGCTGCTGACCGTGCCCGCGCTGGGCGTGAAGCCCGGCGCCGCGCTCTCG
>JBIIUN010000309.1:0-6347 GCA_044339945.1 Kapaibacterium sp. (SeqCode) | reverse complement strand
ACGCCGTTCAGTTAGGTTTCGACGACCAAAAAGAGCAACGCCTTACCAAGTCGGTGCTTGGGCACATTAAGAAGCACTCGGGTTCCGCCGTGAGGCGAATTCGTGAATTTCGTGATTTCACGAAAGACGTGAAGCCTGGGGATGTTCTTGGAGCGGATCTGTTCGAAGCTGGCCAGTTCGTTGACTGCATTGGAGTGACCAAGGGACGCGGATTTGTCGGCGTGGTAGGCCGTTGGTCGTTCCGCGGCGGCGACTCCACGCACGGTGCCAAGGGTTGGCATCGGAGATCTGGTGCGATCGGATGCCGGCTTTTCCCCGGTCACGTGAACAAGGGACTAAAGATGCCTGGCCATATGGGCCAAGTTCGGCGGACCTCGCAAAACCTCGAAATTGTCCAGATCCGCAAAGATGACAACGTCATCTTGGTTCGGGGCAATTTTCCTGGTTCGGAAGGTGATTACTGCGTAATCCGGGAATGCACGAAGATTTCAAATTCTTCCGCACGCCTCAAGCGAATCAAGGAAGTCAGGGCGGCGGCTCTGGCTGGAGGCTCGACTGACAAGAAGGCCGACAAGAAAGCGGCTGCGGCCAAGGCGAAGAAATAACGGGGATTATCCATGAATATCGAAGTCAAAAACGCTAAGGGGAACCCTGTTGGGCAGCACTCGGTTGCTTTTGAGGTCATTACCGACGACAAGGGAAATCAGGCAGTTCATGATCATGTCGTTGCTATCAGAGCTGGCGCACGGCGGGGCACTGCGTGCACAAAAACTGTGGGCGATGTGGCCGGAACCAACAAGAAACCTTGGCGCCAAAAAGGCACTGGCCGGGCGCGCGCGGGATCCTTTAGGTCTCCGTTGTGGCGCGGTGGTGGTGTAGTTCACGGCCCCAAGCCGCGCGACTTCTCCAAGAAGGTCAACCACAAGGTGAAGCTGTTGGCTCTTCGGAGGGCGTTAAGTGAACGAATTAGGGGCGGCGACGTAATGGTTTTGGATTCACTCGCGCTCGCGTCTCACAAAACGAAGGAGTTTGTTGCCGTGATGAAGTCATTGGGCATTACCTCCAGCAGTCTCTTCATCGTTGGAGTGATTGAGAAGAACTTGAAGAGCGCGGCGGGAAATGTTCCGAACGTTGAGCTGAAAACTGGTCTCAGCGTAAACACTTATGACGTGCTGAAATATTCGAAGCTTATCTTCTCGAAAGAGGGATTTGCCCAAGTTGAGGCGCGTTTGGCAAAGAAACCTTAAGCGCAAGGATCTTTCGATATGAAGCTTACGTCATTCGACATCATCAAAAAAGTTCGCATCACCGAAAAGGGGATGCGCCAGACGGAGAAAAGCAACCAATACACATTTGTTGCTGACCGTCGCGCTTCTGCTCCTGAGATTAAGGTTGCTGTTCAGGAGTTGTTCAAAGTAACTGTAAACCGGGTTAACACCTGCAACATGCCGGGCAAAGAGCGTCGCAAGATGACCAAGGCCCATGGGTGGAGCGGTGATTGGAAAAAGGCCATGGTTACCTTGAAGGCCGGGGACAAGATCGATTTGGTCTAATCTTGGCAGACCGAGAAGGGCGCCCGGCACTGACTGGGCGCCCTTTTTCTATCCCGTAAGCAAAACTCAGGTTGATCAGTTTCTCAACCTGCTGCCCGTCTCCAAGCGATGAACCGTAATCTGACGGTCCGTTTTCCATTGAAGCTTTCGACCTGAGGCACAGCGGCTACGTCAAAGCGGCCTTCAGGAAGTTGTGCGCCCTCCGATGCGGCGCCCCACCATAAGGCATCGATGGCTGAGTTTCCGTCAGTCAACCGAAGGCGCCAATGTTGCTGGCCTCTGCCTAGCTTTTGTGGGCTGATGGCGTTTGTTACCGCTGGGATGCAGACTTGAATCGCGGGGTTTTGCTGCCCGAACGGCGCGATCTTTTGCAGCTCGGTGACGGCTTCGACGGTCAATTCGCGCAAAGGAACGGTTGCATCGAGCCGAAGTTCAGGAATTAACATTTCCTCAGTAATCCTTTGCTTGGCGATTTCGTTCAATCGTGAACGAAACATTGCGACCGAGTCTGGGAGGATGGTTACGCCCGCGGCCATGGCGTGTCCCCCGTGCCGAAGAAGAATATCGTCACATTCGCGGAGGGCGGCTGCCAGATCGAAGCCGGGGACACTGCGACCAGATCCGCGCCAGTTGGCGTTGTCGCCCCCAAGGATGATGGTCGGCCGGTAGAACTCACGGAGGACTCGCGACGCAACGATTCCCACAACGCCTATGTGCCAATGAAGCTGGCCCTCTACGATGACGTAATGCTGTTCGGCATCAAATGTTGAGCGGACGAGGGCAACCGCATCATCCGCCATTGCCTTTTCGATGGCCTGCCGTTCGCGGTTAGTGGCGTCGAGCGCCTGGGCGATCGGCATGGCGGTTGCCTCATCTGGGGCGAGGAGCAGATCGAGGGCCGCTTCGGCGGTCTCCAGACGCCCGG
This sequence comes from Kapaibacterium sp. (SeqCode), assembly GCA_044339945.1. Lineage (GTDB taxonomy): Bacteria > Verrucomicrobiota > Verrucomicrobiia > Limisphaerales > UBA9464 > CAIWAH01. The sequence goes on along the minus strand of JBIIUN010000309.1, from coordinate 3,869 downwards.
CGGCGTTGAGGCGCGGTCCGAGTTGGAAGCCCACCTCATAGACACCAATCGGGGAACGGGTTTGGGAAACGGCCTTGAGTGCGATGAGTCCGGCTCGGTCAGTTGAATCGAGGCGCTGTAGCCCTGCAGTCACCAAGATCCGATTTTCGCCGGAAAGCGGGACGAGATCCGCAATCGTGCCCAAGGCGACCAGATCCAAATAAGGCTTCAGATCGAACTTTTCGAACTCCGAAATCTCCAACGCCCGGCCGTGCTTCAAGACCGCGTGGAGCAATTTAAAGGCAAGTCCCGCAGAGCAGAGTTCCCGGAAGTTCGGTGCTCCCTCAGGTGCTCTTTGAGGGTTCACAATGGCGAGTGCCGGTGGCGGCGGGATGCTAACTTGGTGATGGTCCAGGACCAATACGTCAACTCCCTGCGTTCCCAGCCATGCAATTTGATCGACCGCGGTGGAGCCACAGTCGACGGCCAGCAGAAGCGAGATTTGGAAACGACCGAGGCAGTTTTCGACGCCCGCCTGGCTTAGGCCGTAGCCTTCATCCATCCGATGAGGGAGGTAGTGGTGCACGGTCCAACCGAGCGCCTTTAGGCCGGTTTCAAGGATTGTGGTGGCGGTGACCCCGTCGACGTCATAATCGCCGAAAATGACTAACGCCTCAGCGGCGGTCCGGGCGGCGAATAGGCGTTCGATCGCTATCCGCATGTCCGGGAGCAGCATGGGATCCGCCAAGGATTTCAGGCGCGGTTCCAAGAAGGTGGCCGCCTCGATCGGATCGGTGTGGCCCCGATTCACCAGACACTGGGCGAGCAGCGGACTTACTTTGAGGCCGGTAGCGAGGGGGCGGGTGAGCAACGGTTGTGGTTCGGCGATGACCCAGCGTTGCTTCATTGCGTGGACTCCGGGAGGCGTCGCCGCTCCTGCCAACCGAGGATGATGGAACCGATCATGGACGTGAGGATAATTCCCACGACAAAGCCGAGCGAGACATTGGTGAGCTGATCGCCCAGCCAATGCTTTAGCCAGTGCTCGGCAAGCATCTTCACGCCGATGAAGACCAAGACCAGGGCCAGCCCATACTTCAGCAAGCGGAAGTAGCCCATCATGCTGGCGAGCACGAAATAGAGGGACCGCAGCCCCAGAATCGCAAAGACGTTGGACGTGAAGACCAGAAATGGATCCTTGGTGACCCCGAAGATTGCCGGGATCGAATCCAGCGCGAACACGACATCGGTTGTCTCCACCATTACCAAGACGAGGGCCAACGGAGTCAGCAATGTCTGCGAACCCCGCCGCACGATGAAGCGTTCGTCCTCAAACCCCTTGGTCATGGGGAAAAACCGCCGGACGAGCTTCACTGCGGGATTCTTCTCCGGTTCGACCGAATCGTCATCCCCGCCCGCGCGGAACATCTTGATGCCAGTATAGATGAGGAAGATGCCCATCACGTAGAGCGTCCAGTGAAACTTCGCGATCAACGCGGCTCCCGCCACGATCATGAAGCCGCGCATGATCAACGCGCCGATGATTCCCCAAAAAAGCACCCGGTGTTGCCATTCCGACGGCACCGCGAAGTAGCGGAAGATCAGCGCGATGACGAAGACGTTGTCCATCGACAGCGAGATTTCGACCAGATAGCCGGTGATGAACGTCGCCGTATCGGCAGGACGCCATCCCGCGATTGTCTTCGGGGCGATCCAGAACGCGAAGGCGAAGGCGCTGGCAGCCCAGACTGCGGTCCAGATGAGTGCGTCCCGGAAGCTGACTTTGCGGCTGTCGCGGTGAAACACCCCGAGGTCCAAGGCCAGTGCGAACAGCACAAAGGCGGTGAAGGCGGACCAATGGGCCATGGACTTTTCGGCAAGCACCGGGAGACGTTACCCAACCGTGACCGAAGCGCCAGTCACGGGCGCCAATTTTCCCGCCGGCGCTGTTTCCGATTCACCGGTTGTCGTCCAGCTTTTCGGCCTCTTGGGCGAGCAGGATCTCACTTGCCGCGATCAGGTCGACGGACCACCGGCTGGCGAGTGACATTACCCGCTCCCCGTTGTGCTGCCCGGGAGGCGGCTCTCCGAGGCCGGCCAATTCCGCCTCATCCCCATAAGGTTGGCACCGCAGGCCCAACAGCTGTTCATCTAGGGTCATTGGACCCTGATTCCAGAGCGTTGAACCCGACCAAGCATAGGCTCGGATCACCCGTCCACATTTCAGTCGCGCCCAGCCGTGGGATTGGTCGAACCGGTTGAAGTGGAAAAACTGCACCTCGCCGACGGCAAGCGAGACCCGCATCAAGAAATGGAACAGCTCGTCGACGTCGTGCTCGAGGTCCGGCAGGGCGCCGCCCACGACCAGACTCCAACCATCAACCGGCGCTGAGACAAAAACGGCGTGTTCGTTGAGGCGATCGAGGGCTTCCGACCATCTCGGGGCCACTTGGGGATGGAGTCCCATTGCCTCACGGATGACTCCGGTGTTGGTGGAGTTGATGGCCAGCCAGTGGGTTGGCGGCTCCAAGGGAATGATCTGACCGACGGGTTTGGTCCGGCGGGCGGTTTGTGGCGGGCCGCCTTGGCGGTGATTTGAAGCGCGAAGATGCCTCCGGTAAGCGACGACAAAGAGCGTGAAAAGGCTCACGACGAAACCCAAGGATCCGAGCAGGCCCATGACGACAGGCTCCATGAACGAAACTTAGGTGCCATCCGGGACACCTGGCAAGGTGCCGGTTGGTTACCACCCCCCGGCTGGGCGCATTTTTTCACCGTGGTCGTCGATAATCAGTTCCGTTGCCAGAGCGGTAGGCCGAAGCCGGAGAGGCGGTTTTCCAGCCGCCTCGCCAGTCCTCATGCCATGCCCGGTGGCTCTGAATTCGTCGCTCCGGCCCTTTGAATGGCCGCGGGCAACTTCTAACCACGATGAAACGATTCGTTACCCCCGGCACGCCACCGACCTGCGGACTTGCGGGGGTCGCTTCTCCCGTGAACCCTAATTCGCCGTTGGCCATGAAACCTCTCCTCACGCGGCGCGACGCTTTGCTGGCTCTCGGTGGCGCTGCCTTCGCGGGCGGATGTGCGCCCAACCGAACTTCAATTCGCACGCGCGACGATGGCTCGCACGAGGCGGTTTCAGGGCGCGGCAATCGCTCCATGCATCTCGAAAAGACCAACTTTGGTGCGCTCCCAGACGGACGCGCAGTCTCTCTCCTCACCTTCCGTAACCGTCAGGGGGCCGTGCTCAAGGTCACCAACTATGGCCTGATCATCACCGAATTGCACATGCCGGACCGCGGCGGAGTGGTGGGCAACGTGGTCCTGGGGTTCGACAATCTGCCGCGTTACCTCCAGGGGCATCCTTTCTTTGGGGCAATCGCCGGCCGGGTGGCCAACCGGATTGCGTTGGGCCAATTCACGATTGACGGCCAGAGCTACCAACTGGCGGTCAACAACGGCCCCAATCACTTGCACGGGGGCAAGGTCGGCTTCGACAAGCGGCTTTGGACCGTGAACCGGGAGTCCATGAATGCCGATGAGGCGGCCGTGGAGTTCCTCTACACGAGCGTCGACGGCGAAGAGGGATACCCGGGCAACCTCAAGGTGGCCGTCACCTATTCGCTCAACCAGCGGAACGAAGTCCGAATCCATTATCGCGCCACGACCGACCGGGCGACCCCCATCAACCTGACCAACCACAGCTACTTCAACCTTGCGGGCCGCGGCACGATCCATGACCACGAATTGGTCCTGACCGCCGACCGGGCCACCCGCGTGGATGCCGGCCTGATCCCGACGGGGGAACTCGCCCCCGTGGCGGGTTCCGCGCTGGATTTCACCTCGCCCCACCGCATCGGTGAGCGGATCGAGCAGACGGGCCTGACTCC
>JBIIUN010000308.1:0-6371 GCA_044339945.1 Kapaibacterium sp. (SeqCode) | reverse complement strand
GCGCCGGCTGCCTTGACGAGATCAGGCCGCCGCCAGTCGTCGCCGGAGGACACGATCACGCGGTCGGTCCAGCCGAGTTCGTTGGCAAGCACGCGGGCGCGGTCGGTCATCAGCACGCTGCCGGGCTCAATGAAGACGGGCTGACGATTCGTGGGGCTGAGCGCCGCTTGCAACGCGGCGAGCGCGGCGTTGAAGGCCGGCCGCTTCCGTTCACCGGGCCGCCGGGCGTAGTCGCCTTGGTCGGCGGCGTAGTGCTGGGCGTCGAACCACGTCTGCCGCAGCACGGCGATGATACCCATGAGCGAGTTGGGATAGGCGTCGTCGCCCCCGTTGGCGGCAAAGGCGAGGCACTGCGCGACGTCTGCGCGCAGCAGTAGGTCATTGGGCGAACCTTCGCCGAGCTGAACGAAGGCGCTCTGGCCACGCACGATGCCCTTCGTCGGCACGAGATGCGCGCTGGTGAAGCCGATTTCGCGGAGCGCCGCAAACGTCTTGGTGTCGGGGACGAGGTTCGCGGCGACGCGGTTTTCCGGAGTGACATCCGCGATGCCGTATCCCGGGCCGGGCGTGCCCGGATCGGTCTCCTGGCCGGCGACGCCGAAGAAGCGCGGTCCGCCGGCGGCGGTGAAGTCGGTGCGGCCAGCGGTCGCTTCGGAAGCGGCGTTGGCTACCGGCGGCGGGTTGCCAAGAGCGACGTAGGGATCGATGAAGCCGGCGTAAATCGTCTGACCGCTGCAATCCCACACGCGGGCGTCGGCTGGGATGTTGATTTCGGGTCCCGCGTAGACGATTCGGCCGTCACGGATCACGACGACGGCGTTGGAAAAGACGGTGTCCGGTTGGGTGAACACCCGGGCGGCAATCAGGGCGTGGGCGCCTGGCGGCCGCGGCCGGAAGCCCGGCGGATCAATCTGGGCGCAGGCGGTGGTGGCGAGCAGCAGCCCAAAGACGGCACGCATCATGGGCAGGACGCTATCGCCGGAGCCGGCGATGTCGAGCAGGGGAAGCGGGATGCCTCCCCCCGGGGCAGCTGGCGACCGGCCAGACAGCTTGACTTGGACGGGTTGATTTCTAGCGTCGCCAAACTTCGGACAGCTACCCCTCGACCCGCATGAATGCTACCTCCAGCACCCGCCTTTGCTCTGGCGCGTTTACTCTAATCGAGCTGCTCGTAGTGATCGCCATTATTGCCATTCTGGCGGGAATGCTGTTGCCCGCGCTGTCCAAGGCGAAGGAGCAGGCCCAGCGCACCGCCTGCATCAACAACCACAAGCAGCTCCTGCTGGCGCATTCGATGTATGTTCACGACAACCTCGACCGGATTGCCCCGCCGAATTGTGGCGGCGCCTCCGGGGCGGCCAATTCGGCGCTGCCCGCCGGCTGGCTCTATAAGCCGGGCGAGGCGTTGCCGAAGGCTGGCACCAACTACGGGCCCACGAAGGGGCTGTTCTATCAGGTCGTGCAGAGCAGGAAGATCTTCATGTGCCCGCTGCACCGGACCAACACCCCGGCGTCACGCCAAAGCACCATTCGCTTCACGAGCTACCTGATGAGCGGGGTGGTGATCAGCGGCTCCGAGAGCTTCGACTGGGGCGCGGGCGCGGCGGGGCGGACCTTCAAGTCGTCGGCCTTCCGGCCCACCGACATGCTGTTCTGGGAGACCGACGAGAACGATCCCGGATATTTCAACGACGGTTCGTCCAATCCCGGCGAGGGCTTCTCCAAGCGGCACAACACGGGCGCCATCGTGGGCCTAATGGGCGGGCACTTCGAATACCTGAAATGGAAGCGGTATTATCAGCTGCTCGCCGAGACGAGTCGCAACAGCCTGTGGTGTTTCCCCAATTCCAAGAACGGTCGCTGAGCGAACCGTGATGAATGTTCCCCCTCTGATTTCCACCGTCGCGCTGCTGTTCTTGCTGGCCGGTTGCAAAGGCGAACCGGATTCCCGCGAAGGGCTCGCCGATTTGCAAAAGGCGTTCCCGGATGCCACCGCGGCGCCGCCGGCGGTGCAACTGGCGCTCGCGGCGGCCGGCACGAACGAGTTTGGCCAAGGGGTGGTGGCCTTGCAGGAGGCCAAGAACGTTCCAGGGCTGACCGCTGAGCAGCTCCAGACGGTGGAGCAGGCCGCCCAGGCGTTGACGCGGGAGTTGGTGCGGCGGGCGGAATCAGGCGATGCCCGGGCCAAGGCCGATCTGGAGCTGATTGAGCGGTTCCGGTCGCAGTGACGACGCGAGGGTGAGCGGGATAGGGATTCCGGTGTCCTCGGTGGCCGAAGATGCTCCGATTGGCTGGCCGACATGGATTTGAACCATGACTAGGCGAGTCAAAGTCGCCTGTGCTACCATTACACCATCGGCCAACGAAGCGCGCGGAAACTAGGCAGGTCGCCCCGGCGGGCAAAGCGTTTTTTGCGAATGACGGCAAGTTTCCCGACTGGGTCGCCTAACCGGATACGATCGCTTCAGGCTGCCCCGGTGCCGGGGAGGGTGACGGGCGCCAAGTTTGGCTCACCGTGCCGGCCGAGATTCCCGCAACGAATTCATCGGCTGCCCCTTAACGGCGACTCGACAGCGCCGTCGCCGCTCTGGTCTGCTTACTTCCCTTATGAAGGTATCCCCCTTCCTCTTGGCTGGCGCTTCCGCAGCGCTGGCAGTGCAGATACAGGCTGCAACCAACTCACTCCCGGCGACCGCGGCGTTGCCGTTGGGTTCGTCCACCACGCGCGGCTTTGCCGTGCGCACCGTCCAAGGCCCGGCCGAGCCGGCCTTGGCCAACAACATCCTCCGGGCCATCCGCCAGCTGAACGGCACCCTGACCGACACCAATGGAGTCGCCGTGCCCAACCAGGCGGCGTCGCCCCCGGCCGGCACGGCGTATGCCAAGGACACGATCAACTTCGAACGCGAGGCGGTCCAGGTCGACGTGGTGAACCCCGACGATGAGTTCACGCCGCTGGCCTCGTTCTTCCCGGAATTGTTCCCGGGAATCCCGGGTTCCGGTGAGCACACCGACAATTTCGCGACCGAAGTCGTCGCGTTCCTGGAACTTGCGCCCGGCACCTACACCTTCGGCGTCAACGCCGGCGCTGACCGAACCGACGTCAACAACGACGACGGCTTCCAGGTCCTGACCGCGACCAACCCGCGCAATTATTTCGCGACGAAGCTCGGCGAATTCGAGCGGGGACCGTCGGTCAAGCCGTTCAGCGGTAACCAGCGCAACGAAAGCACCTTCACGGTGGTCGTCTCCCAGGCCGGGATTTACCCGGTCCGCCTCTTGCATTGGCAGACCGGACTGGGCGCCAACCTGCAGCTCTACACCATCACCGGCACCGGTGAGCGCATCCTGGTGAACGACGCGGCCGACGCCCGGGCGGTGAAGGCGTATCGCAACAGCAGCGTCGCCCTCGCCAACGGGCCTTATGTCGGTGAGGTCAGCCCCGCGGGTGGGTCCGCCGGCAACAGCGCCGCGGCCCCGATCGAGGCAGTCATCCTCGACGGCGCCACCACGGTCGCGACCTCGGCGGTGAAGCTCTACCTGAACGGCACCGCGGTCACGCCGCAGTCGCTGGCGAAGAACGCCGGCACGATCAAGCTCAGCTACAGCCCCAACGTCACCCGCGCGGACAAGAACAATCTGGTCCGCCTCGAATACACCGACTCCGCGGGCACCGGCTACACCAACAGCTGGTCCTTCGAGATCAACACCGTCGGCGGCTCGAGCACCACGGTGGCCGGCCAATGGGACTTCGAGGCTGGCAACTTGAGCGCCAGCGTCGGCCAACCCCTGGCGTATTTCTCCGCCGCAGCCCAGGCCGGCACCAAGTTCGGCACGACCGGCACCGGCGACTTCGCCGAAGTGCCCAGCATCGGCGGCACCCCGGCCAAGGTCATGGAAGTTCCCGGCGACCTCACCCGCGACATCGGTTACGTCGTGACCCACGGCATCGCGCCCAACGGCGGCGGCACGCGGGTGAACCAATACACGCTAATCATGGACGTGTTCGTGGACACCGCCGGACCCGGCGCGGCGTCGCTGTGGCAGACCAGCTCGGCGGCCAACACGGACGACGGCGACCTGTTCTGGCAGGGCAGCAACTTCGGCCAGGGCGGCGGCGGCTACAACGGCCGCGGCACCTTCACCGCCGGTGCGTGGCACCGCGTGGTGGCGGCCTATGACATGGCGGCGAACCCGCCCGTCGTGACCAAGTTCGTGGACGGCATCAAGCAGGACGACTGGACCGCCAACCAGAGCCTCGACAATCCCCGCCGCGCGCTGGCGGCGACCGCGATCCTGTTCGGCGATGGCGACCAGGACGAACGTCGCAAGATGTGGGTCAACTCCGTGCAGATCCGCGCGGGCAAGATCAGCGACGCCGAGGCGGCCGCCCTGGGTGGCCCCACCGCCGCGGGCATTCCGCAGGTTATTCCGCAGTCCAATGTCGCCGGCCAATGGGACTTTGATTATCCCGACCTGAACGCAAACGTCGGCAAACCGCTGGCCTATCTCGACGGTGACGCCGGCCTCACCAAGGCGGGCACCGTGTTCGGCACGACCGGCGAAGGTGAGTTCGCCGAGATCCCCAACATCAACGGCACGGCGGCCAAGGTGATGAAGGTCCCGGGCGACCTCGACCGCAACATCGGTTACGTCATGACCCACGGCATTGCGCCCAATGGTGGCGGCAGCCGCGTCAACCAATACACGTTGATCATGGACGTGTTCGTGGACACCGCCGGACCCGGCGCGGCCTCGCTGTGGCAAACCAGCTCGGCGGCCAACACGGACGACGGCGACCTGTTCTGGCAGGGAAGCAACTTCGGTCAGGGCGGCGGCGGCTACAACGGCCGCGGCACCTTCACCGCCGGTGCGTGGCACCGCGTAGTGGCGGCCTACGACATGGCGGCGAACCCGCCGGTCGTCGTGAAGTATGTGGACGGCATCAAGCAGGATGACTGGACGGCCAACCAGAGCCTCGACAATCCCCGCCGCGCGCTGGCCGCGACCGCAATCCTGTTCGGCGACGGCGACCAGGACGAACGCCGCATCATGTATGTCAACGCCGTGCAGATTCGCTCCGCCCGCCTGTCGGATGCGGAAATCGTGGCCCTCGGCGGCCCCTCGGCGGCCGGCATCCCGGTGATCATCCCTAAGAGCACCGTCAAGGGCCATTGGGACTTCGACTACGCCGACCTCAAGGCGAACATCGGCCAGCCGCTGGCCTATCTCGACGGCGACGCCGGCCTGACCAAGGCGGGCACCGTGTTCGGCACGACCGGCGAAGGTGAGTTCGCGGAGATTCCGAACATCGGTGGCACGGCGGCCAAGGTGATGAAGGTTCCCGGCGACCTCGACCGCAACATCGGTTACGTCATGACCCACGGCATTGCGCCCAACGGCGGCGGCACGCGGGTGAACCAATACACGCTGATCATGGACGTGTATGTGGACACTTCCGGCCCCGGCGCGGCCTCCCTGTGGCAGACCAGCTCGGCCAACAACACGGACGACGGCGACCTGTTCTGGCAGGGCAGCAACTTCGGCCAGGGCGGTGGCGGCTACAATGGCACCGGCGCCTTCACCGCCGGTGCCTGGCACCGCGTCGCGGCGGCCTACAACATGGCGGCGAACCCGCCCGTTGTGACCAAGTATGTGGACGGCATCTTCCAGGATGACTGGACGGCCAACCAGAGCCTCGACAACCCCCGCCGCTCGCTGGCCGCGACCGCGATCCTGTTCGGCGATGGCGACCAGGATGAACGCCGCGTGATGTATGTGAGCTCCGTCCAGATCCGCGAGGGCGCCCTGAGCAAGCCCGAGCTCGAATCGCTCGGCCTCCCGACGGCGGACGGCATCCCCGTGGTCCTCAGCGTCGCTCCTCCGGTGGTCGTGGGCCCGACGGTCACGACCACGGTGCCGGCCGGCCTCAGCGGCACGCCGCTGACCGGTGCGGTCATCAACACCGCGACCAAGACCATCACCGCCGACATTCCGGCGGATGGCACGCAGGGCTACCTGACGATCACCCCCGCGGTGGTCATCACCAGCTCGAAGATCGAAGGCGGCAAGCTGGTCATCACCTACCAGTAAGCCGTTCGTCGAACTCGACGAACTTGCAGGGGCCGGACCGTGTGTCCGGCCCTTTTTCTTTTCGCGGGTCGTGGGTTTCGCGGGCCCGGACGGTTCCCCGGGTTCGACAGCGGCGCGATTTGCCCGCAGACTCGGCCGACGTTGAACATTGCGAGCGACAACCTCACTGCGGAGGCCCCGGGCCGCGGGCGCCTGCCCGAGCTGCTGGCGCCCGCCGGCGACTGGGAATGCGCCCGGGCGGCCGTCGAGAACGGCGCCGACGCGATCTACTTCGGATT
>JBIIUN010000307.1:0-6385 GCA_044339945.1 Kapaibacterium sp. (SeqCode) | reverse complement strand
AACCCGCGGTCACCGGGTCGCTCGAACAGCTCGCCGCGCCGCTGCTGAAGGCCGTGCCGCACGATCGCTACGCGTTCACGTTGCACCTCGTGGAGGATGCCTCGCTGAATGCCTTCGCCCTGCCGGGCGGCAAGGTCGTGCTGCACACGGGTTTGCTGCTGGCCGCCGATTCGCCGGAGGAAGTGCTCGGCGTGCTGGCGCACGAGCTGGCCCACGTCACCCGGCAGCATGGCGTGCGGGGCATCGTCCAGGGGTTGGGACTGTATGCGACAGTCTCGCTCTTCATCGGCGACGTCTCGGGCGTGGCCGCGATCCTGGTGAACAACGCCCCGTTCCTGCTGACGCAGAAGTTCTCCCGCGACCACGAACGTGAGGCGGATGAAGTGGGTTTCCGGTCCCTCGAAGCCGCCGGGATTGATCCGCGCGGCATGATTTCCTTCTTCGAAAAGCTGCGACAGGAGGAGGCCAAGCTGAAGGCGCAGGTGCCCGGCGGCGCGGCGCTCGATGCCCTGGGGTTCCTCAGCACGCATCCCGCCACCGCCGAACGGGCGCAACATCTCGAAGCCCTGCTGGCGGCCTCGCCGCGGCAGGACGGCTTCACCCGGACCGCGGTGGACTTCAAGGCCTTCCAGCAGGCCGTGCGCGCGCACCTTTCCCAGCCAGATTCCGCCCCGACCAACTCGGCCCTGCCGGACAAAACCGAAAAACCATGACCACCACCCTCGCGGGCGCACCGTCGTTCGCCTACCTGCACGTTGACCTCGACCCCGGCGAAAGCGTCGTCGCGGAGTCGGACGCCATGTCGAGCATGAGCGCCGACCTCGCGATGAAGGCCTCGTTCAACGGCGGCCTGTTCTCCGGCCTCGCGAAGAAGTTCCTCGCGGGCGAGACGCTGTTCGTGAATACGTTCACCAACACCACCAACGCCCCCCGACGCGTCACGCTCGTGCAGACCACGCCGGGAAACCTGCGCGAGGTGCGGCTCGACGGGGAGACCATCTGCCTCCAGCCTGGCGCCTACGTGGCGTCCACGCCCGGACTGAAGCTGGGCCTCCGCTGGGCCGGGTTCGTGAGCGGCATCGCGCGGGAAGGCTTCTTCAAGCTCACCGTCAGCGGCACCGGCACGCTCTGGTATGGCGCCTACGGCGAACTGCTCGAGCGGCAGGTCGAGGGCGAATACATCGTGGATACCAGCCATCTCGTGGCCTACGAACCGCAGTTGAAACTCAGGCTCCAGTTCGCCGGCGGCCTCTTCAGCAGCCTGTTCGGCGGCGAAGGTTTCGTCACCCGTGTCGAGGGCCGCGGCAAGATTGTCATCCAGACCCGCAGCCTCAGCGGGCTCGCCCACTGGCTCAACCCCCGCATCTGAACCGCCATGGACATCGAACTTCTCTCCCGGCCCGGCAACGCCGCCGCCCGCGTTTTCCTCGCGCCCGGCGAACACCTCACCACCGAGTCCGGCGCCATGATCGCCATGAGCGACGCCCTCACGCTGACCACGACCACGCACAAGCGTGAGTCGGGTTCCGTGATCGCCGGGCTCAAGCGCATGCTGGCCGGTGAATCGCTCTTCCTGAACCACTTCGCCGCGGGCGCCACCGGCGGCGAAGTCTTCCTCGCGGCCACGCTCGCGGGCGACATGCTCCGCTACGATCTGCGGGGCGAAAATCTCGTCGTCCAGGCCGGCTCGTTCGTGGCGTGCGAGAGCGGCGTGAACGTCAGTTTCGGCTGGCAGGGCTTCAAGTCGTTCCTCTCCGGCGAAAAGGCCTTCTGGCTGCACCTCAGCGGCACCGGGCCGGTCATCCTGTCCAGCTTCGGCGCCATCTACGCCGTGGAGGTGGACGGCGAATACATCGTGGACACCGGCCACATCGTTGCGTTCCAGGAGACGCTCAACTTCAAGATCACCAAGGCCGGCGGCAGTTGGGCCACCGCCATCTTCGGCGGCGAAGGCCTCGTCTGCCGCTTCTCCGGCCGCGGCACCGTTTGGTGCCAGAGCCACAACGCCCGCGGCTTCGGCCTCGAAGTCGGCCCGCAACTCCGGCCCCGCTGAACCCCGAACCCCGCTTCGCCCATGCAAATCCATCTCTTCCGCAATGGCGTCCAGGAAGGTCCGTTCCCGCTGGAACAGGTCCGCCAGATGTATGCCGCCGGCGAACTCAAGCCGACCGACCACGTCTTCCACGAGGGCCTGACCGACTGGGTGCTCGCCAGCCAATCGCCCGCGCTCAATCCGACGGCGCCACCCCGCGTGCCGCCGGTCCTCGCCGGACCGCCACCGCTCGCCCGGGCAGCCTCGGCGCTGCTGAGCCCGGCCCAGACCACCGATGCGCGGCGTGACTTCGAATACCAGATCGAGGGCCGGCCCGACTTCGCGTTCCTCACCGTGCAGGTCCCGGCCAATCGCACCCTGAAGGTCGAGGCCTCGGCCATGGCCACGATGGACACCAACCTCCAGATGAAGACGCGGATGCGCGGCGGCCTGACCCGCTTCCTCACCGGCGAAAACATCTTCGTGAACGAGTTCACCGCCGCCGGCGGCCCGGCAAGCATCGGCATTGCGCCGGGCGCGCCGGGCGACCTCGAGCACGTCTATCTCGACGGCGACGGGCTGTTCCTCCAGAGCAGCGGCTACGTGGCCAGCAGCCCGGAAGTCACCCTCGACAGCAAGTGGCAGGGCTGGAAGGGCTTCTTCAGCGGCGAAGGGCTGTTCCTGCTGCGCTGTTCCGGTCGCGGCGACCTGTGGTTCAACACCTACGGCGCGATGTTCTGCGTGAACGTCAACGGCAGCTACGTGGTGGACACCGGCCACGTCGTCGCCTTCACCGACAGCCTGCAATACGAGGTCGGCCGGATCGGCGGATACAAGTCGCTGTTCTTCTCCGGCGAAGGCCTCGTGTGCCGCTTCCGCGGCCAGGGCCGGGTGTGGATCCAAACCCGCCGACTCGGCGCCTTCGCGAGCTGGCTCCAACCCTTCCGGCCGGTGAAGAACCGGGGGTGAGGCGGGTTCGCGGTGCAAACTCTGGGACAAAATGGGAAAGCTACTGTCACTGCTGCTCGTTGGCTTCGCGATGATTTCCGTCGCTAGCGCCGCCGTGCTCTCCGACCGTCAATTGGTCGGGTTTCCGAAGACCACGGCAAGCCCACCTGCGCGCAATTGGCAGCGGCTGACCGTTACCGGCGATCAGGTGATTCTAAACTTGGCGTTGGGCGGGGGGCGTCCGATTTACGAGCGCTGAATTTACGCACGCTCAATTTGGCCACCGTGGTTCCGTTGAACGAGGTGTATCTGGAAATAGCCAAGAATGAAGAAGTCAATCGCTTTGGCGCGGTTGCCCTCCATTTGTCTGCCGCGAGCGAACGCTTGGTAGCCTTTGCGGCGTTCTCTTTGAACTACAGCATCCCATACCCGCAATTCTTGATCCTAGTGGATCGCCAACGCTTGCCGAAGGTGCTGGCGGTGTATCCGCTGGGTAGAATACAGGATCCGAGGGCCGGTGAGGGCCCTAGCTATTTAAGCGGCGCCGCGTTTCTGGGAGATCGGCTCTTCCTTGGCCTGCCCCGGTGGCCTGGCCCTGGCGATCAATTGGAGGAACCGCTAATCAGTTCCGGGCTGGGGGAGTTTTCCGTTCCCGGCCTGCCCCCGCGCAATTTCCCTTCCAAGCGCTTCAATTCTACAACCACGGATGACCTGCACTTCGTTGGCAGGAACCTCATCGCGTTTCACGGTGTTGACCGCTTCAACTTGGATTGGCTGACGGCATGGCGAGAGCAGGATGGAATTTGGGAAGTGGTCTGGAAACAGTCCCTGCCCGCGTGGACCGAATCGGCCTTTTTCACCGTTCCGGACCGCTGGATCGGGGAGCAGGGGGAAGGCTTTTGGGTCACCGGGGAGTCCCTGCCCCTCGAAGGGGATGAAGGACCGCGGCCGCCGCTGGCTTGGGTCAGTTTGGCGGACGGGGACATCCGAGCGTGGACGAACCAACCTGGCCATGAAATTCCCTCCGGCAGCTATTCCGGCACCGTGTTCCGGGATACCGTGATTCTGGCCAACGACGAGCGGAATGCGGGGTTTACCCTGACGCAGGTCGGCACGAACGCGGTGCCCGGAATCGTGGCCTTGGACCCGGAAACCCGCACCGTCCTGCCGTGGCGCCCGGTGGACTCGCTGGCTGGCCAGAGCGGCCTGAGCCTCCTGGGCACCGAGCGTTATCTGCTCATTGCCACTGGCACCGACCTGCGGGCCTATGCCGAGCGAGGCGCAGTCTGGCTGGACCCCGTGGGCACTACCGGGGCTGAACTGCGCCTGCGGCTCACCGCCACGCAGGGTGACCGGGTGGTCGTCGAAAGCTCCGGCGATCTGCGCCAGTGGGAGGAATTGTCCGTGCGGGAACTGCGCACTGAGGCCGACCTCGACGTGGTGGTTCCCACCACCGCCGAATCCCGTTGGTTCCGCGCGAGGGTTGTCGGATCACCGTGAAGGTCGCGGGGAGGCCGTTCACTTGGCCGCGCCCGCGGAATTTGACCCGCCGGGATTCGCCGCCACCATGGCGCATGGCTTCCAATGTCCTCGGCACGCCGCTGCAAGCCTGCTGCCGCGATCCGCTTACCGGTTTCTACCGCGACGGCTTTTGCCACACCGGTCCGGAGGACCGTGGCCTCCACACCGTCTGCGTGGTGATAACGGAGGAGTTCCTGGCCTTCACCCGGTCCGTCGGGAACGACCTGTCCACGCCGGTGCCGGCGTATGGCTTTCCCGGGCTGGAACCCGGCGACCGCTGGTGCCTGTGCGTGACGCGCTGGGCCGAGGCCTTGCAGGCGGACTGCGCCCCGGCGGTCGTGCTCGCGGCCACGCACGTGAGCGCGCTGGAGTTTGTTTCCCGCGAAGACCTCCAGGCCCACGCCGTGGCTTGAACCGCCGCCCGCCCGAGGGGAGCGGATCCCTTTCGGCCGGCTGACGAACCTTTCCGCCCCCCGCTTCGCATGACTGCCCCCGCTTCCTTTGCTTCCGCCGCCGCCGGCTGGCGGCTCGATTCCTCGTATGGCCGATTGCCCGAGCGCCTGTTCGCGCGGGTCCATCCGACCGCGGTGCGGGCGCCGCACTGGGTGCTGTTCAACCGGGCGCTGGCGGCGGAGCTGGGTTTGGACCCGAATGGTTTCGCCGCGCCCGAGGCCGCCGCGTTGTTCGCCGGCAACCTCCTTCCCGAAGGCGCGCAGCCGCTGGCGCAGGCGTATGCGGGGCATCAATACGGGCACTTCACCGTCCTCGGCGATGGCCGTGCCATCCTGCTCGGGGAACAGCGGACGCCGGCCGGCGGGCGGGTGGACGTGCAGTTGAAGGGCCCCGGCCCGACGCCGTTCTCACGGCGGGGCGACGGCCGGGCGGCGTTGGGCCCGATGCTGCGGGAATACATCCTGAGCGAGGCGATGCAGGCGCTGGGCGTGCCGACCACGCGCAGCCTGGCGGTCGTGGCGACGGGTGAACCGGTGTTCCGCGAGGAGACTTTGCCCGGCGCGGTGCTCACCCGGATTGCGTCCAGCCACCTGCGCGTGGGCACGTTTGAGTGGGCCGCCGCGCACGGGGACACGGCGGCATTGGCGGCGCTCACCGACTACGCGCTCCGGCGCCATTACCCGGACCGCGCCGACTCGCCGACGGCGGCCGCGGACCTCCTGGCGGCGGTGACGGAACGGCAGGCGGCGCTGGTCGCGCGTTGGCTGCTCATCGGCTTCGTCCACGGCGTGATGAATACCGACAACATGGCGCTGTCCGGCGAGACGATCGACTACGGGCCGTGCGCCTTCCTGGACACCTACCACCCGGCGACGGTGTTCAGCTCGATCGATCACCACGGCCGTTACGCCTACGCGAACCAGCCGCGGATCGCGCAGTGGAATCTCGCGCGCCTCGCCGAGTCCCTGCTGCCGCTGCTCGACCCAGACGCGGCGAAGGCGGTCGAGGTTGCCAACGCCGTCTTGGAACAGTTTACCGGGCAGTTCGAACGCCATTGGCTGGCCGGCATGCGGGCCAAGCTGGGCCTCGCCGGGGAAGATCCGGGCGACCACGCGCTGGCGGACGACCTCCTGGCCTGGATGCAGGATCGCCAGGCCGACTTCACGAACACCTTCCGGCTCCTGGCCACGCCGGACCTGGGCGCCGGCTTGCAGTCCGACGACGCGGCGTTCCAGGCGTGGCGCCAACGCTGGCTCGCGCGCCTCGGGGCGGAGTCGCGCCCGGCCGCCGAACTGGTCGGCGCGCTGCGCCGGGCCAATCCCGCGGTGATTCCCCGCAACCACCGGGTCGAAGCCGCGCTCGCGGCCGCGACCCGGGGTGACTTGGCGCCCTTG
Organism: Kapaibacterium sp. (SeqCode); assembly: GCA_044339945.1. Lineage (GTDB taxonomy): Bacteria > Verrucomicrobiota > Verrucomicrobiia > Limisphaerales > UBA9464 > CAIWAH01. Next base: position 37 of record JBIIUN010000307.1, on the reverse strand, counting down.
CACCGCTTGCTGGAGGTGCTGGCGACGCCGTTCGACC
>JBIIUN010000306.1:0-6416 GCA_044339945.1 Kapaibacterium sp. (SeqCode) | reverse complement strand
AGTCCGGGGTGAAGCTTGACCCCAATTCGCTCACGCTGCGCCTCCAGCCGAACGAGGGCATCACGATCCGTTTCAACGGCAAGGTGCCCGGCGCCGCCACCAAGTTGCAGCCCGTGCGGATGCGGTTCAGCTACGACAGCGAGTTCGGCGCTTACACGCCCGAGGCCTACGAACGGCTGCTGCTGGAAGCCATCGCCGCCGACGCGACGCTGTTCATCCGGCGCGACGAAGTGGAGGCCGCCTGGGGCATCGTGGACGCGATCCGCAATAGCTGGACCGCCAAGCCGCTGACCAATCGCGAGTTCTACCTCGCCGGCACCTGGGGCCCGACCGCCGCCGACGAGTTGCTCGCGAACGACGGCCGCGAGTGGAAGAACCCGCAGCCGCAGAAGTAGGCCGGCCGTGCTGGACCCGGTGGGCTGGAACGGCGCCGGCAAATTGCTGCCGGCATCTTGCCGGCAGGGCAGCGAACCCTGCGTCGTTGGGCAAAGTGTTCTAAGCGCTTCCGTTTTCCGTAACCGTTGCCCTCGGCGCCCCACTGTCGGTAGACAGCGGGCGGTTGCGAACCGCCCATTATGTCGCTGCTTCCGCCGGCTGGAAACCCGCGGCACGTTGGTCCGGCTGGTGCTTTGCGTTTTGGACTTCGGGCGGGCTCCACGGCATGTTGTCGCCCGATGAATTTGCGAGAATTGCGGCGGGCCCTGACCGCCGCCACCACCGCGGCGAACGCCGCCGGCGCCCTGATGAAGACCAACCTGCGCCGGACCAAGAAGGTCAACGAGGCGCATCAGCACGACATCAAGCTGGAGCTGGATGTCCGGTGCCAGAAGGTCATCACCCGGGTGCTCGCGCAGGCGTTTCCCGAGATCCCCGTGCTCGGCGAGGAAGGGCAGGATGATTCCGTCGCCGACGCGCCGGCCCGTTGGGTGGTCGACCCGATCGATGGCACGGTGAACTTCGCCTACGGCATCCCGCACGCCGCCGTCAGCATTGCCCTCCAGGTCCGGGCGGCGACGGCGAAGGCCGCCGACTATCCCGATGGTTACCAGACCGTCGTCGGCATCGTGCTCGACCCGTTCGTCGGCGAACTCTTCTCCGCGATCCGGGGCCAAACGGCCAAGCTGAACGGCAAGGCGATCCAAGTCAGTCCGCGGCGCCGGCTCGACGAGGCGATGGTCTGCGTTGGTTTTGCGAAGAGCCTCGAAAGCCTCGAACGCTTCCAGCAGCACGCGCAGCAGCTCACCCATCGCGTCCGCAAGCTCCGCATCATGGGCTCGGCGGCCCTGGCGCTCGCCTATGTTGCCGACGGACGTTTCGACGCCTACGTGGAACGCGGCATCCGGCTCTGGGACGTCGCCGCGGGAGCGCTCATCATCGAGTGCGCCGGCGGGGAATTCTGGAAGGAACAGCTTCCCGGCGAACACGTCTTCGGACTGTGCGCGGCGAACGGTCGCCTGCGACGCCAGCTTGAGTCCGCGGCCTGAAATCGTTTTGCTCTCCGCGATGAAACGATTGCTTGGCCTGCTCGGGCTGATCCTCGCTTGCACCCTGCGGCTGGCCGCCCAGACCGACGGCATCTTCGCCGACTTCCGGACCAGCATGGGCAGCTTCACCTGCCGGCTCGACTACGCGGTCGCTCCGAAGGCGGTGGCCAATTTCATCGGACTCGCGACCGGCCAACGCAGCTGGCTCGACCTGAACACCGGGTTGGTCAAGACCAACCCATTCTACAACGGGCTCATCTTCCATCGGGTCATCAAGGGGTTCATGAACCAGGGCGGCTCGCCGAACGGGCAGGGGACCGACGGCCCCGGCTACGTCTTCACGGATGAATTCAGTCCCACGGCCCTGCATGACGCCGCCGGAGTGCTGTCCATGGCGAATTCGGGAACCGATTCAAACGGCGCGCAGTTCTTCGTCACCGCGGCGGCGACGCCTTGGCTCAACGATGTCCACACGGTTTTCGGCCGCGTGGTTGGCGGCCTGGACGTCGTGATGAACATCAATGGCGTGGCCACCACCAGCGACCGGCCACGGACCAATGTCGTATTGGAGGCCGTGGGCATTCGCCGGATCGGCACCGCGGCCCAGGCGTTCGACATTCACGCCCAAGGATTGCCGACGCTGAGCAATCCGGCCTTCGCCGCGACGCTGAACGATACCAATGCCAACTTGCTGATCGGTCGCGGCCCCCGCGTGGATACCCGCCTCTATTCGTCGACGAATCTCACGACCTGGCGTGCCCGGGAACTGGGCATCACGCTGGATTCGCCCTTGGTTGGCGGCGTGTCCACGACGGCGACAAACGAGACGGAGTTCTTCCGGGTTGCGCAGGTGCAATACGCGGAGTCCACCCTGGCGCCGCCGAACGTCGTTGGCCGGACGCTGACGATTCAATTCAGCAATGGTGCGGGCACGGTGAACATCCAGTTTAACGGCCAAGGCGGCGGCACGTATTCCTACAGCCTGAGCAATCCGCCCAACGGAACGCTCAAGAGTTACACTTGGACCCAGGAGGCCTACGTCGGGCGCTTGTGGCCGATCGAGTATTCCAACCTTGTGCCGATGACCCTGCGGCTGAATTTCGGCAGCCTGACCAACGGAACCGTTTCGGGCACGGCGTTTACGGTGCCAAACCGGCCGGTGGCGGGAACCTTCACCCTGTCGGCACAGTAGGCATGCGGAGTTCCGGCCGGTGGGAACGCCCGCTCATGCGCCATCCCGCGTCCGCATGTAGTGAAACAGATACTGTTGGGCGTATCCGGCGTTCGGTCCGAAGTAGGTTTCGGTGAACTTCAGCAGTCGGGCGGGCTTGGGGCGGCGGCGCGGGAAATAGAGTTCCCGCAACGCTCGCAGCACCCAGACATCCACCGGGAAAGCATCCTGCCGACCCCAGCCGAACAGGAGTGCGCAATCCGCGATCTTGCGCCCAACTCCCGGGCATTCCATGAGCGCCTCCCGTGCCTCGGCGGTCGGTTGGGTGGCCACTGCGGTGAGGTCCAACTGTCCGCCCGCGATTCGTTGTGCCGTGCCGCGCAGGTATTTGGCGCGGAAGCCAAGTTTGCAGGCGCGAAGCTCCGCCTCGCTCGCGGCCGCGAGCCGTTCCGCCGTCGGAAAACTGTAGGCCGCGGCGCCCGCGGCGGCGGGAATCGGTTCGCCAAAGCGGGCGCACAACAGGCGCACGCATTCCTGGATCTGCACGATTTGCTTGGTCGAGCTGAGGATGAAGCTCGCGAGGCATTCCCACGGCTCCTGCCGTAGTAGTCGCAAGCCGCGGCAGGCTTGGACCGCCGCCCGCAGCGGCGGATCATCGGGGAACGACGCCAAGATCGCCCCAAGGTCTTCGTCGAGTCGCAGGTGGTCAGTGAGCCAGGTCCACTCCGCGGTCGGCGCCGCCGTTTCGGCCCGCAAGTTTGCGCCCTCGGCCCGCAGCTGGACCCAGCGTCCGCTGATCACGCCCTCCCACGCCGCACCGGCCGGACGCCAGCGAAACGCCTGCCCGCAACCCAGCGTGGCGGCGAGGTCATAGTCGCGCAGGACAAACGTGGCGGAGCAGGGGGCCGGGACCGCGGTTTCAGCGTTTGTCACGGCAGGCAAAGAGTTGATACCGGTGCGCGACCCGCCCGCGATATTCCACCTCGAAGACGCCCAGGTCGGTCACCGAGCCGAATTCCTCCTTCAGCCGTGGCGGCACCGGGAACGAGTGTTTCGCGTTCTGGACGTAGAGCGCCGTCTGCCCCTTGCGCTGGTCGTAACGGAAGTGGGGCCAGAACCAGATCTGGTTCTGTGGCCGGTCCGCGCTGATCACCGTGACCAGCGGATTCGTCGTCACGCGTTCCTTCGCTTCCGGCCAGTAGAAGTTGAGGTGCCCGCAGAGCCCGTAGTGGTCGGTGATGACAAACACCGGCCGGCCTTCCGCTGCCAAACGATCCCGGTGTTCGGCGACCAGGCGGACCGCGGCGTCGTAGCCGCGCACGCGCATCAGCGGGTCCAACTTGGAGGGAATGACGATGCGGGTTGCCTTGGTCACCAGGTTCGTGTCGTGCATCAGCACCACCAACGGCAGGCCGAGCGAAAGCCCGGTGACCAGCAGGCGGCGCGGCCACTGCGCGCCGGCCCGCCAACGGTCGTGGGCGACGAAAAACGCGAAGAGGAGCAGGGGCACCACGCTGGTGGCGATCCAGTTGGGATGCACCCGCGTCTTGAAGGTGTAGAGCAGGTAGAATCCCAGGACGATGCCGCCGTGGCAGAACAGATACAGCCGCAGCGCCACCGCTTCGGGCTCAACCGACCGCCGTCGCCAATCGTGCCGCCAGAACAGCACCAACGCGACGACCACGCCGACGAAGAACGCCGGATTCAACAGCCCGAATTCCGCGCCGAGGAATTCGCCGAAGAACTTCAGGGTCGGCTTCCAAGCCTGATCGAGGCCGCCGCGTTCCTTGAGGTGCGTCGCCGTGATCCAATCGTGCTGCTGGTTCCAGACGAGGACCGGGATCGTGGCGAGCACGTTGAGGCCGACCGCCAGCCACGGACCGGGTGTCCGCAGGCAGCGTCGTGCCGGCGGCCAAAGCGCGAGGAACAGCGCGAAGGAAAGCCACTGGAGCGGCGAGATGTATTTGCTGAGGAAGCCGCCGGCGAAACACAGGCCCACCACCAGCCAGTCCCGGGTTCGGCCTGAGTGGATGGCCCGCCAACCCGCAACCATGGCGCCCGTCCAGAACAGCACCGTCAGCGGGTCGATGGTCATGAGGGTGCTGCCCACCGAGAGCAGCGGCACCGCCGCCACACCGGTCAGGAACAGCACGCCGGCGCGGGCGCCCAGGTGGCCGCTCACAAACCGGAACAGCATCACGCCCAGCCCGGCCGCAATCACCGGCGCGAGGAAACGGACGCCGAACTGCGTGTCGCCGAACAGGTGCGTGCCGATCCACTGCGCGTAGGCGATGAACGGCGGCTTGCTGTAGTAGGACAACGCCGGGTGTTTGGCCCACAGCCACTGATACGCCTCGTCCTCGCTGAGCTGGATGACCTTCGAGCCGACGTAGCCCAGCCGGAGGCAGAGCAGGGTGCCGATCAAACCATAGCCCAGCGCCCGCCACTGGCGTTCGGCCAATTGCGCATCCTGCACCAGCGGCTGGACCGCGATCTTGCCGGACTCATCGGGTAGCAGGCTGGGCAAGGCCACATGCCAGGCCGGGAACCAACGCCGGCCGAGGAAGCCCCAGAGGGCGTTGAACAGCCTTGGAAAACCCCAGCCACCGGCCGCGCCCAGCAGCCAGCCAACCAGCACGTCGGACGGATAATGGACCCCGACGGAAACCCGGGAAATTCCGACCGCCGCCGCAATCGGGATCATGAACCGGCGCGAACGTCGGAAATACAGGCCGGCCACCATGGCGGCCCCGGCCGTGGTGGCCGCGTGGGAACTCGGCATGGACTTGGCCAAACCCTTGCCGGCCAGCAGATGCACCTCAGGCTGGGTATCGAATGGCCGCGACCGCCCGATGGCTTTCTTCAGGCGATTGATCACCAGCCCGTCGTTCAGGGCCAGGGTGAGCGCCAGCACGGTCACCAAGATGCGCCCCTTGGCGCCGCCACGCCACAGCAGCCAGCCCAACACGGCCGCCACGGCCGGTCCGACCAGCACGTTGCCGCTCAGGAACGGCATCACCACGTCGGAGACCGGATTCGCGAGCGTCTGGTTGATGAAGCGGAACGCCGCGACATCCAGATCGAGTAACCAAGGCACGGCCGTTGGTAACAGGGAGCCGGGCCGCGCTCAAACCCGGAGCGCAGGTCAATTCACGGGACAAAAATAGTGAATATAACAAAAATTGTGCAATGGCGCTGCCCGGTAGCTCCGGGCGCGGATTTGGTTCCGTAACTGTTGGCCGCGGCCTACGGTGTGACCCTGCCGCCGGGATTCACTCCGCCGGCGCCGACACCCTCACCCGAAGGAACCGGTTCGCCTCAGTAGCGGGCAGGTTCGTGACCGCCAGCGCCGACCATTCGCGCAAGTCCGCGCTGGTCTGCAATTCCACCCGGGCCGGCTCGCCCCGGGGCACCACGGCGACTTGCGCCGGGTCCGTCCCGGCCGTGTTCACCGTCTCGACGCGGAGGATGCAGACCGCCAATCCGTTCGGGTCTCCCGAAGCGGCGCTTCCCGTGAAGGTCCAATCCAGTTCGCCCATGTATTCCTCCCCAACGGAAAAAAACAGCGGGTCCGATTGGCCAGCCTTGTTGGCCGTAACCGTCGGCCCGGTAAGGAACCGGGCGAAGTAGGTTACGCTGCGCACCGTGACAATCTCATTTGTCGCGGACTTGAAACGCTGCTGGGGGGTCGCGTTGCGGATTTCCAATTGCACAAACCGGACCTGAGCTTGAGCGACAAAAGCGGCCAGCGCCGCGCCTAG
>JBIIUN010000305.1:0-6445 GCA_044339945.1 Kapaibacterium sp. (SeqCode) | reverse complement strand
TGAACGAAAGCCTGCCTCCAACCTTGCTGCGGATTCTCCGGGAAACGCCCGAATTTCAGGGCGCCTTCCTCGTGGGCGGCTGCGTGCGCGACTGGCTCCTCCAGGTGCCGGTGAAGGACTTTGACGTCGAGATCTTCGGCCTCGGCTACGAACGCCTCAACGGCGTGCTGTCCCGCTGGGGCCGGACCGATGTCGTCGGCCGGTCCTTCGGCGTGGTGAAGCTCACCGTGGCGCCGGGCGAGACCTACGATTTCAGCCTGCCGCGGCGCGACTCGAAGGTCGCCCCGGGACACCGCGGATTCCAGGTCCAGTGCGACCCGGACCTCTCGCCGGAAGAGGCGTCGGCGCGGCGCGACTTCACGATCAACGCACTGATGTGGGACCCCCGCCGGAACGTGCTGCTGGACTTCAACCGCGGCCAGGAGGACCTCCGGAACCGCGTGCTCCGCCACACGAGCGACGCCTTCCCGGAAGACCCGCTGCGCGTGCTGCGGGGCATGCAGTTCGCGTCCCGGTTCCGGCTGACCGCGGTGCCCGAGACGATCGAGCTGTGCCGGAGCATCGCCGACACCTACCGCGAACTGCCGGTGGAACGGGTGCGCGAGGAATGGCTGAAGTGGGCGGCAAAGTCGGTGCTGCCGAGCGCCGGGCTCAATTTTCTCCGGCAGGTCGGCTGGCTGGCGCACTTCTCGGAGGTCAGCGCGCTCGTCGGCGTGCCGCAGGATCCGGAATGGCATCCGGAAGGCGACGTGTGGACGCACACGCTGCATTGCTGCGACGCGCTGGCCGAGTTGCCCGAGTGGCGGGCGCTGGAGGAGGAAACCCGCATCGCCGTGATGTTCGCGGTGCTGGCGCACGACTTCGCGAAGCCGCAGTGCACCTTCGCGACCGAAAAACACGGCCAGATGCGCATCGTGTCGCCGGGCCACGAGCCGGCGGGAGCTCCCATCGCAGAGGTCTTCCTGCACCGCATCGGGGCGTCGCACTCGCTGCTGGCCCGCGTCCCGCCGCTGGTGGCGAACCATCTGGCGCACTTGCAGGAACAGACCCCTCGTTCCGTGCGTCGCCTCGCCAACCGCCTCGCCCCGGCGACGATCGAGGAACTCGCGTTCGTGCTGATCGCCGATTCCTCCGGTCGGCCGCCGCTCAAGAAAGGCTGGCCCGACGGCCTGGAACCGATGCTGACGCTGGCGAAGGAACTCCAGCTCCAGGCCGAGGCGCCGAAGCCGATCCTGCTCGGCCGGCACCTGCTGGAACGCGGACTGGAAGCCGGCCCGGTGTTCAAGGCGATCCTGACCGCGGCCTTCGAGGCGCAACTCGACGGGGTCTTTACGGACATCGACGGCGCGAACCGGTGGTTGGATGCGTATTTGGCGGACTGACACGCCACTGACCCATGCAGAAAGCCCGCTGGAATCGTCTGATTGTTGGCCTCGCCGGTTACTTCCTGGCCGGCCGCATCTGGGCCGCCGACTTCGACGTGCTGATCCGCGGCGGGCGGGTGCTCGATGGCGCCGGCAACCCCGCGCAGTTTGCCGACGTCGCCGTGAAGGACGGCCGGATCGTGGCGCTGGGCCGGCCGGGGGGCGACGCGGCACGGGTGATCGATGCCAGTGGATTGTTGGTCGCGCCGGGCTTCATCGATGTCCACACCCACGCCGACGAGGTGGCGGAACTGCCGCTGGCCGAGAACTTCGTCCGCATGGGCGTGACCACGGTGGTCGTGGGCAATTGCGGCTCCTCGGCCACCGACGTCGCGGCATTCTTCCGGCAAGTCGAGGCGACCAACGTGGCGGTCAACGTGGCCGTGCTGCTCGGGCAGGGCTCGGTGCGGTCGCAGGTGATGGGCGGATCATTCCGCCGGCCGGCGACGGCCGAGGAACTGGACCGCATGAAGGCGTTGGTGGAGCAGGGGATGCGCGCCGGGGCGGTCGGACTTTCCACCGGGCTCATCTACCTGCCGGGCACGTTTACGCCGACGGAGGAACTCGTCGAGTTGGCCAAGGTCGTCGGCCGCTTCGACGGCATCTACGCCTCCCACATGCGCGACGAGGGGCGGGACATCCTGACGGCATTGGAAGAAACCTTCCGCATCGGCCGCGAGGCGGGCGTGCGGGTGCAGGTGTCGCACCTCAAGCTGAGCGGCAACGCCTCCTGGGGCCGCACAAACGAAGTGCTGGCTGCCCTCGCGGAGGCGCGGCGCCGGGGCCTCGACGTGACCCAGGACCAATACGCCTACACCGCGTCCAGCACCGGCTTGAGCCAGCTCGTGCCGGAGGAGTTCCGGGAAGGCGGCAAGTTCCGCGAACGCCTCGCCGATCCGGCGCAGAAGGCGGCCATGATCGCGGCGATGAAGGAACGGATCGCGACCGGCAAACGCGGTGACTACCGCTACGCCGTCATCGCCGACTATCCGCCGGACCGCGCGTTGAACGGCCTGAACATCGCCGAGGCGGCGAAACGGCGGCGCGGCGCGGACACGCTCGACGACCAGATTGAACTGATCCTGGAACTCCAGTCCCGCGGCGGCGGCAGCGGCGTGTTCCACGGGATGAACGAGGACGACCTGCGGGCGTTCGCGGTTCAGCCGAACACGATGTTTGCCTCGGATTCGGGCGTGCGGGAATTCGGCAAGGGCGTGCCGCATCCGCGCGGCTACGGGAACAACGCCCGCGTGCTCGCCCGCTACGTCCGCGAACAGGGGCTGCTGCGCCTGGAGGACGCCGTCCGCAAGATGACCTCGCTGCCAGCCGCGACCTTCCGGCTGAAGGACCGCGGCCTGATCCGCGAAGGCGCCTGGGCCGACCTCGTGGTGTTCGACCCCGAGAAAGTCCAGGACCGGGCGACGTTCACGGAGCCGCACCAATACGCGACCGGATTCCGGGCGGTGCTGGTCAACGGCACCGTCGTGGTCGAAAACGACGTCCACACCGGCGGCCGGCCCGGACGCGCCTTGAGGCGGTGAACGCGGGACACACGGAGCGCTAGGACAATTGCCGCAGGATTCGCCGGTGGGCGCTGGTAAAGGCGAGCTGGTCGAGTTCCCCGGGAGTCTGCCACGTCGCGCCGGTTTCAACCGGCACCGGCTTGGGGCCCGCTTCGGCACGGAACACTTCCAGCGTGATGCGATAGCGGGTGATGCTGTGTTTGACGCCCTTGAGCGCGACCAGCGAGCCGACGGGCAGGTTCAGCCAATCCGCCGCGGCTTCCCGGGCCACCTCGGTCGCGGCCAGTTCTCGGTTGGGAAATTCCCAGAGCCCGCCGTTCACCGTGCCGGCCGGGCGTTGGCGAACCAGGAAGCGTCCCTGCCGTTCCAACACCGCCACGACATAACGCTGCGCGGTCACTTCGGCGCGGGCCTTGGATTCCGGGAATGCCTCCGCCTGGCCTTGGCGGCCGGCGACGCATAGCGCGGCGAGCGGACAGACAAGGCAGGTGGGGGACCGGGGCGTGCAGACGGTGGCGCCCAATTCCATCAGCGCCTGATTCAAGGCGGAGCAGGGGCCCGAGGAATGGGGAACGGGCGGAGCGATGGTGGTCTGCTTCGCGGCGGTGGCGACGAGTTCCTCGGCGAGTTCCCACAGCCGGGCATTGAGCACTTTGCCTTTCGGATCCCCGCGCAACGCGCCCAACCGGGTGAGCACGCGGATGACGTTGCCGTCGAGGATCGGGGCGGCCTCGTTGTAGGCGATGCTGGCAATGGCACCGGCGGTGTAACGGCCGATCCCGGGCAGCGCGAGCACGTCGGCGAAGTCCCGGGGAAACTGGCCGCCGTGGTTTTCCACGATGGACTGGGCCGCCCGACGGAGGTTGCGGGCGCGGGTGTAGTAACCGAGCCCTTCCCAGAGCTTGAGCACATCCGCCTCGGGGGCGGCGGCCAGGGCCGCGACGGTGGGCAGGCGTTTCAGCCAGCGTTCCCAGTAGGGGATCACGGTCTTCACCTGGGTCTGCTGGAGCATGATCTCCGAGATCCAGATCGCGTATGGGTCCAGCGTGCGGCGCCACGGCAGGTCGCGGGCATGGGCGGCAAACCACGGCAACAGCGCGCCCACGACGGAATCGGCGCGGGGGCTTACGGGAGGCTTCGGACGCGGCACGGGCCGAAGCTCCGCAGCGGCGGCGAAAAGTTCAACGCGCGCGTGTGACGAGGTTGAGGCGGAGTAGTTGGGCCAGGTGGGACATGGGCGAAGGGCAACCCAAGGTGCTGCATCTGCGGCCGCTCAGTCCCGGGCCCGTGTGGGTTTGCTGCCTTCTTGAACTTTGCGGGCGGAACTCGGACCGTGCCGCCGCTTTGACGATGTTCACCACCAAGCTGACGCCGGCGCAGGCCGACACGCTGGAACGGATCGTGCGCGACGGCAGCTTCGAGTTGCGGGACGTGCCGTATGCCCGTTTCAGCGGCGCCAAGCCGGACTTCAACCTGACCTTCTACGAGTCGGGAAAGCTGGTGGTTCAGGGCATGGGCACCAAGGATTTCGTCGAGTTTGTCCTCGAACCCGAGGTCCTCGGCGAAGCCAAGGTCGGTTACGAGGAGGTGCTCAATCCGACGCTGCTGGATGCCCGGATCGGCGTGGACGAGTCCGGCAAGGGCGACTTCTTCGGTCCACTGTGCGTCGCGGGCGTCTATGTCAACGCCCGGGTGATCGCGGCCTGGAAGGACAAGGGCGTGCGGGATTCCAAGAGCATCACCAGCGACGCCCAGATGGCGAAGATTGCGGACGTGATCCGGGAGACGCCGGGCTGTGTGTATTCGGTCGTGCCGATCGGCTGCGAGGCCTACAACCGGATGCACAAGACCACCGGTTCGGTGAACCGCGTGCTGGCGTGGGGGCACGCCCGGGTCATCGAGAACCTGATGCTGCAACGCGAGCGGATGGACCCGCCGCCGGTGCGCGCCATCAGCGACCAGTTTGCCCAGGATAAGTCCACGGTCGCCAAGGCGCTGATGGAACTCGGCCGCAGCATTGAGCTGGTGCAGCGGCACCGCGCGGAAGCCGACCTTGCGGTGGCCGCCGCGTCGATCTTGGCCCGGGACGAGTTTGTCCGCCGGCTCAAGCGTCTGGAAACCGACTTCCATTCGCCGCTCCCCAAGGGTGCCTCGGCGGCGGTGGAAACGGCCGGCAAGGCGTTTGTGGCGAAGCACGGCGCGGCGCTGCTGCCCAAGGTGGCCAAGATGCATTTCCGGACCGCGTTCCGCGTCCAAGGACTGCCGGAGCCGCCCAAGGTGGAATGGCAACGGCGAGGCGCCTGAGCGGCGTGGTCACTCGCCCTTGGCGTTCAGCCGGCGCAGCGAAATGCCGCCGCCGACCGAGCGCAGTTTCAAGGCGGGGCCACCGCCGTTGAGTTGGCCACGGAGGGAAGTCCGGGACGCTTTGCGGTCGCCGGCAACGGGCAGCTCGGAGCGCACACCGCCGCCCGTGCTTTCGGCATCAACGGCGAACCCCAGCGTGTCGGCCACGTAGACGGTGATACCACCGCCGGTGCATTCCAGTTGGCTGTCCCCGGCCGGCGCCGCAACAAACCGCGCCGTGACGGACCCGCCCGCCGTTTCGGCCTGGATCGGTGCTGAGGCTTGATTGATGATGATGCTACCGCCGTTGGTGCGGGCTTTCACCGGCCCGGCCGCGGCGTCCACCCGGACGGATCCGCCGGCGGAGGTCGCCTGAACGGTCCCCTTCATGGAGCCCAGTTGGATTGATCCGCCGGCCGAATCCGCGTCCACGGCGCCGGTGGCTGAGGCGACCGAGATGCTACCGCCCGCGGTTTCCGCCTTTACCGAACCATCAAGGGCGGCGACGTGGATGGACCCGCCGGCGGTTTCCAGCTTAAGCCGGCCCGCGATGTCGCCCACGTCCACCGAACCGCCGGCTGTGGTCAGGGTTAGGTCATGCGCCTTCGGCACGTTGACGGTGTATTTCACGGTCAGGCCGGCCGCCTTTCGGCTCCAGATGGAGTCACTCTTGGGCAGCCGCGCCTTGACGGTGATGATCTCGCCTTCCTGGCGGAAATCAACCGCATGGGAGGCGAGGACGTCCCGCGCCTTCTCGTCGGTGCTGCGATTTACCTCGCGCTCGACCGTGATGGAAACGGAGTTGGTGGCCGCGGTCAGCACCCGGATCGAACCCCGGTCGGCGTCGATCACCAGATGGCCGCCGGGTTGGACTGAAAACGTCCGGTTCGTGGTGACCGTCAACGCAGTTACCGGGCTGCCGGACAGCACGACAAGCAGCGCGAGCACGAACGATTTGGCGGGGAGAAAGCTCATGGTGGACTGAGGAGGCGAGGGCGCAGCGGCGGGAACGGTTTAAAAGAAAGGCGGCGGACGAACCGGATCCGTCCGCCGCCGATGAACTGGGAAGTTCTTACTTTGGCTCCGCCACGCCGGGCTCGACCTTGGCCGGGTGCTTCGGTTGCTTCGGCTTCTTCTCGGCCGGAGCGGGCGCAG
>JBIIUN010000304.1:0-6449 GCA_044339945.1 Kapaibacterium sp. (SeqCode) | reverse complement strand
CCGTGCCCCCCGTCACGCAGTTGCCCGGCGACGGGCAACGCTTCTACCGCCTGCGCCGGCCGTGAAGCGACAGGGCAGCGCGCGGTTCAACGTGCCGCCGGCTTCCAGCCGGCGGAACCGTCCCGCCACCCCATGGGCCGGGCTTGGCCGATCCGCATCTTCGTCCGTGCGGCTCCGCCGGCAGGATGCCGACGGCACGTTGTCGGCCGCCTTCACGCTGATCGAGCTGTTGGTCGTCATCGCCATCATCGCGATCCTGGCGGGGCTGCTGTTGCCGGCGCTGGGCCGGGCGCGGCAGCAGGCGGAGGCCATCGTCTGCCTCGGCAACCTCAAGCAATTGTCCCTGGCGTGGCACCTGTATGCCGCCGACAGCCGGGACTGGTTGTCCCCGAGCGAAACGCAAACTGGCATTCCGGGGCTGCCGCGCTGGGTGGATGGTAACATGCATCCGGTGATGGGCGGGCTGCGGGAGTCCACCAACGCCGCGCTGATGCTGGCGCCGGGACCGGGGCATCTCGGACCCTATGTGCCGGCGGCCGGGGTGTTCCATTGTCCGGGCGACCGCAGCCGCGCCAGCATGCTCCCCACGGGGCCCGGGCCGCTGCGGGTGCGCAGCTACTCGATGAACAATTTCATCGTCTTCGGCGGCAGCGGGGTGAACGTAAGCGATCAGTCCGTGACCGGTTACGATCCGCTGGCCTTCGTGCGCCTGGGTGATTTCCGCGCCAAGGGCCCGGCCGACATCTACCTGTTCGTGGACTCGTGCGAGCGGACAATCACGCACGGAATGTTCCTGGTGCAGGTCGATGGCCGGCCGGTTGAGCAAGGCTGGCAAACCTTCCAGCCGGCCGGCCGGCATGGCCGCCGCTGCCCGCTGACCTACGCGGATGGGCATGGGGAAATCCGCAAATGGAAGGACCGCCGCACCGGGCCGTTGGTGCGCTCGCTGGCCGACCTGTCGCCGGCGGACGATGGCAGCGGGGATAACGTGGACTTCCGCTGGTTCTGGGAGCGGGTCTGGGACCCGGCGCGGCGCACCCAGTGAGCCGGGCGCGGGGCGCTCGGCGGCCGAGCACCGATGCCGGACTACGCCTGGCTCTGGGAACGCACCAACGGCGGGCTGTGAGGTCATTTCCCGCCGGCTGTCGCCCCGGACTGCGGGCGGATCGCCCTGCGACCGGACGCATCGTTTCACCGTGGCCGCGCCGACAGTCGGAGCCCTCGCGGTAGCCGCCGCCGTGAGTCGGTGACAGTCACGCCGCGCCGAACGGGCACGACCACGGACTGAAGTCCGCCGCTACCGCGCGAACCGACCCCGGTGGCCATGGCGAAAACATACACCCAGCACCGAGGGAGCCGAAAACAGGGCTAGACACCGCACCGGCCGAACTCCTACGGTCCGCGCTTCGAGATAAACGGATTTACCGGGCGGCATGGTGCTGCCCGACACCGAATCACATGGAAAACAAAGCAAAAGTCATCTCCGAGAATCGCGTTCACGAGAAGGACACCGGCTCCCCCGAGGTCCAGATCGCGATCCTCACCACCCGCATCAACAGCCTTTCCGAGCATCTCGGCAAGAATCTGAAGGACCACAGCTCGCGCCGGGGCCTGCTGATGATGGTCAGCAAGCGCCGCCGGCTGCAAAGCTACCTGCAGCGCAAGGATGCCGACCGCTACCAGGCCCTGATCAAGAAGCTGAAACTCCGCAAGTAACTTTCCGTGACGCCGGGCCCCGCGCCCGGCGTCGCCTTTCGGTCGGGACGGTTTTCCCCAGCTGGCGAGTGCCAGTCCAAGAATTCCGGGACACCCATGAGGGACGCGACGAGGCGTCCAGCCGGCCGATTCCGTAAACAGATCGTTGCGTCCGCAACCTAATCGCTTCGCCCGCCTCCGGGTGATTTCACTCAGCGACCCCGCGCTGCCGCGGACCGTAAACAAATTCGGCCGTGAAATCGGGGTGATTGATTGAAGTTCCTCGTGGGGTGGGCGGGCACATTCCGCACATGCCAGAACAAGTAACCGTCAATGTAGGCGGCCAGGATATCGTCATCGAAACCGGCCGCTATGCCCGTCAGGCTGACGGGTCCGTCACCGTCCAACTGGGCGAAACCGTCATCCTCACCGCCGCGGTGGGCGCTTCCAAGGCCAAGGAAGGCCAGGAATTCTTCCCCCTGACCGTCGACTACCGCGAACGCGCTTCCGCCGCGGGCAAGTTCCCCGGTGGCTACTTCAAGCGCGAAGGCCGGCCGACCGAGAAGGAAATCCTCACCAGCCGTCTGACTGACCGCCCCATCCGCCCGCTCTTCCCGAAGGGCTGGTATAACGAGGTGCAGGTCCAGACCATCCTGCTGTCCACCGACGGCCAGAATGATCCCGACATCCTCAGCATCGTCGGCGCCTCGGCAGCACTGATGGTCTCCGACATTCCCTTCGACGGCCCCATCGGCGCGGTTCGCGTCGGCCGGGTGAACGGCGAATTTGTCGCCAACCCCACCCACGAACAGCAGGCCGAGTCGGACCTCGACCTCGTTTACGTGGGCAACGCCACCGACGTGGTGATGTATGAAGGTGCCGCCGATGAGATCAGCGAAGCCGACTTCATCAAGGCACTCGAATTCGGCCAGCAGGCCATCCAGCCGCTGATCGCCGCGCAGAAGGAACTGGCCGCGAAGGTTGGCAAACCCAAGCGCCAGATCACGGTTAAGGTCGTGCCCGACGAGATCCTCAGCGAGGCCAAGGCGCTGGCCGGCGACCGGATCGTGCCGGCGTTGCTGACCGTCCAGAAGCTCGCCCGGGAAGCCGCCGTCAACGCGGTCTTCGCCGATGTCGGCGCGAAGCTGGTGGAGAAGTTCGGCGCCGAAAAAGTGACCGCCTTCGTCCTCAAGGACATCCAGTATTACCTCCAGAAGGAAGCGGTTCGCGCGCTGATCCTGGATCACAGCAAGCGCCTCGATGGCCGCTCGTTTGACGCCGTCCGCCCGCTTAACAGCACGGTCGGTTTCCTGCCGCGCACGCACGGTTCCGCCATGTTCCAACGCGGCGAGACGCAGTCCGTCTGCGTCGCGACGCTCGGCACCAGCGACGACATCCAGGAGTTCGACGCCTACACCGGCGGCGAGACCAAGAAGCAGTTCATCCTGCACTACAACTTCCCGAACTTCTCGGTGGGTGAAACCGGCCGCATCATGGGTCCTGGTCGCCGCGAGATCGGTCACGGCGCCCTCGCCGAACGCAGCGTGCGTCCGGTGGTGCCGACCGACGACTATCCCTACGCGATCCGCGTCGTGTCCGAGATCCTGGAGTCTAACGGCTCCAGTTCGATGGCCTCGATCTGCGGCGCGACCCTCGCGCTGATGGACGCCGGCGTGCCGTTGAAGCGGCCCGTGTCCGGCATCTCGATCGGCATTTGCACCGAATACGGCGCCAACGACCAGATCAGCCGCTACCAGCTGCTGACCGACATCATCGGCTGGGAAGACGCGTTCTGCGACATGGACTGCAAGATCGCGGGCACCGCCAACGGCATCACGGGCTTCCAGCTCGACCTGAAGCTGCGCGGGCTGCCGCTGCCGATCATGGCCGAGGCGATTGAGAAGGCCCGCATCGCGCGCCTCGAAATCCTCGTCCACATGGCCGCGACGATCTCGGAGCCGCGTTCCGACATCTCCAAGTATGCCCCGCGCATCTTGGTCCTGAAGATCAACCCCGAGAAGATTGGCGCGCTGATCGGACCGGGCGGCAAGAACATCAAGCGCCTCGTCGACGAATCCGGCTGCGAAATCGACATCGAGGACGATGGCACGGTGAAGATCTTCTCGGTCACCCCCGAGGGCATGGAAATCGCCCGGAAGGAAGTCGAGGGTCTCAGCGCCGAGATCGAGATCGACAAGGTATACCAAGGCCGCGTCGTCACCATCAAGGAGTTCGGCGCATTCGTCGAAATCTTCCCCGGCCAGGACGGCTTGGTGCATGTCAGCGAGCTCAGCGACAAACGCGTCGCGCGGGTCGAGGACGTGGTCAAGATGGGCGACCAGATCTGGGTCAAGTGCGTCGGCGTGGACGAGAAGGGCCGCGTGAAGCTGAGTCGCAAAGCGGCGATGATCGAGCGCGGCGAAATGGTGGCCACGCTCACCGAGGAAGGTGGCGGCGAAGGTGAACGCCCGGAACGTTCCGAGCGTCCTGAACGCACCGAACGGCGTGACCGGGGCGGTGATCGCGGCCCCCGT
This sequence comes from Kapaibacterium sp. (SeqCode), assembly GCA_044339945.1. Taxonomy (GTDB): domain Bacteria; phylum Verrucomicrobiota; class Verrucomicrobiia; order Limisphaerales; family UBA9464; genus CAIWAH01. Next base: position 2,220 of record JBIIUN010000304.1, on the reverse strand, counting down.
GGTGACCGGGGCGGTGATCGTGGTGAACGTGCCCCGCGCGGTGACCGGGGTGATCGCGGCGGCGACCGGGCCGAACGCGCTCCTCGTGCCGAAGGCGACGACAAGCCGAAGGGCAAACGCGAAGGCTCACCCGAAGACAAGGCACGCGCGGCTTCCGCGGCGGAGCCCGGCAAGATCTATCGGGCCAAGGTTGTTTCGATCAAGGACTTCGGCGCGTTCGTCGAGTTCTCGCCTGGCGCCGAGGGCCTGGTGCACGTCAGCGAACTCGCCAACTTCCGCGTGAAGAAGGTGGAGGACATCGTTCGCCTCGGCGACGAGATCACCGTGAAGTGCTTGGGTGTGGACGAAAAGGGCCGGGTCCGGCTCAGCCGCAAGGCCGCCACTGAAGAGCGCGAAGCCCAGGAAAACGGCGGCTCGGCACCTGCCGAGGCAGCCGCTCCGGCCCCGGAAGCTCCGGCGGCCGAGGCACCGGCTGGCGATCAGCCGCAGGCTTGATCCACGCAGGATTCTGAAATGCGAAACGGCGGGCTCCTGAGCCCGCCGTTTTCTTTTTCCCGACCATCGCCAAAGCGCGTCGCGCCTCGCCGCCTTAGCGGTCCCGTTCCAACAAATACTTGGCGAGTGCCTCCAGCGCGACGGCCTTGCCCTTGAATGGCTTGAGCGCGCCGAAGGCTTTGTCAGTCAGTTCGCGGGCGATCTTCTTCGACTTCTCCAAGCCAACCAGCCGGGGGTAGGTTGCCTTCTGGGTGGCGACATCCTTGCCCGCGGTCTTGCCCAATTTTTCCGTGGTCTGGGTGACGTCCAGGATGTCGTCGATCACCTGGAAGGCGAGGCCCACGTGATAACCGAAGTCGGTCAGCGCCTTGAGCTGGGCCGGCGTGCAATTCGCGCTCATGCCGCCGAGGCGGACGGAACAGCAGAGCAGGGCGCTGGTCTTGCGTTCGTGGATGTATCGAAGCTGGGGCACGGACAGTTTTTTGCCCTCGCCCTCCAGGTCGGCGACTTGCCCGGCGATGAGCTGAAGGGAGCCGGACGCCACGGCGAGATCGAGGATGACCGCGCGCATGTCGTAGCGCGGCCACGTCCGGCATTGGGCGGCAATCTCGAAGGCCTGGGTCAGCAACGCATCCCCGGCGAGGACCGCGATGCCTTCGCCGAACACCTTGTGATTGGTCGGCTTGCCGCGGCGGAAGTCGTCGTTGTCCATCGCCGGCAAGTCATCATGAATCAGCGAGTAGGTGTGGATGCACTCCACGGCGCAGGCAAGCGGCAGGGCTTCCTCGGGATTGCCGCCGCAGGCTTCCGCGGCGGCGAGCACCAAGGCGGGGCGCATCCGTTTGCCGCCGGCAAACAGCGAGTAGCGCATCGCCTTGTGAATGGTGGCGGGCTTGACCGATGGCTTGGGCAGGAATCCGTCCAGCGCGCGGTCGACCGCCTTGGCGTTGGCGTTGACCCAGGCGGACAGATCGAAGGCGGCAGCGGATTTGGCAGGCATTTCGGGGTGTGTTTGTAAGGGCAAGGCACCCTTCAGGACAAAGCCCAAAGTGACGATTTGGCGGCGGCCGACCGAAATCACCGCGAGCGGGAAGGGAATCCGAACATGGCGCTTGCCCGCGCGTCCGGCGGCAACTAAACCACATTCAGAGACGGTTTGCGCATGTCCCGCCCCCCCCTCCTTGAACGGTATGCAGAACGGCTCCGGTTGACGCCTGAAGAGGCCCGGAATCGCCTGTTCTATGAATGCGTGCCGAACTGGAAGCGGGGTTTTGTCAGGTTTCACCGGGTGCTGCGCCCGAAACTTTACCAACTGGATTGGCGTCTCGTGGACGAAGCGGGCAGGTCCACCAGTTACCAGGAAGTTCTGGATGCCATTGACCGTTGGAACCATCGTTCCCCGGCCGTTCAATCGGTGGCTCGCAACCGCTGGCAGTGGCGGGTTTCAGGACGCCGGCTGCTGACCTTGGCGGTGTCGCTGTTCAAGGATTCCAGTGAATTGGGCGAATCGCCGGCCAATGGCTCCGGGGTCCGCCCTGCGGCGGCGGAGTCCCCGGTCCCCAAGGCAGTGGCGTTCGGGCCGGCGTTGGGCGTAGCCAAGCCGATCGCCAAGGATGTCACCGAAACGGTGCGGGCTCACGGCTGAGTTTGGCATGGCAGCGGTTTTTCGTTTCCCGCCCTTTCCCCCGGCGCCCGGCCTACCCTAGGGTTTTCCCAGATGCCGCT
>JBIIUN010000303.1:0-6450 GCA_044339945.1 Kapaibacterium sp. (SeqCode) | reverse complement strand
GTAACCTGCCCTCCGAATGAAACGATTCCTGCTCCGCCTCGCGTTCCCGCTTTTCCTGTTGCCGGCGGCCGCGGCCATCCGATCCGAGGTGGTCGAATACGCCGATGGCGCCACCACGCTGGAGGGGTGGGTGACCTACGATGACACGAAGTCCGGTCCGCGTCCCGGGGTGGTGATCGTCCACCAATGGCGGGGCTTGGGTGACTACGAGAAGAAGCGCGCCAAGATGCTGGCGGAACTCGGCTACGTGGCCTTTTGCGCCGACATCTACGGCAAGGGTGTCCGCCCCGCCACCGTCGAGGCGGCGGGCCAGCAGGCCGGGCAATTCAAGGGTGACCGGCCACTCCTGCGGCGCCGGGTCGCGGCGGCGCTGGCAAAGCTCAAGTCCCTGCCGCAATGCGATCCCCGGAAAACCGCGGCCATGGGCTACTGCTTCGGCGGGACGGCCGCGCTGGAGCTCGCCCGCAGCGGCGCCGACACGCTTGGGATCGTGAGCTTCCATGGCGGCCTGGCCTCGCCCACGCCGCAGGACGCCAAGAACTCCAAGGCCCGGGTGCTGGCCCTGCACGGGGCGAATGACCCGTTCGTCCCGGCGGACGAAGTGGCGGGCTTCCAGCAGGAAATGCGCGTCGCCGGGCTCGATTGGCAATTCATTGCATACGGCGGTGCCGTCCACAGTTTCACCGACTGGGGCGCGACCGGTGCCATGAAGGGCGCCCAATACAACGAGGCTGCCGACCGGCGTTCCTGGGAGGCAATGCTTGGGTTCTTCGGCGAATTGTTCCGCTGACCCGACCGGGCCGGCGGTGAATGTCAGTCGCGCGTTGCCATAATCCGGCGGAACGCTTTCATTCGCGGCAGCTCGAAGCGAATTCATGACACAGCACACTCTGCCGGCGCCCTTGGTCGCCCTGCCGACCGCGAAATTCCTGCTCCCGTTGCTCTCCCTGTGGCTGCTGGCCGTTGCGCCCGCCCTCGGCCAGGGGACCAAGAAACCGACCCTCGAAATCTCGATCGGGGCCAATAACACGCTCGTCATCCCGCGCTCGGCGCTGGGCAAGGAGCACCTGATGTCCGCCTCGCGCATCCCGCAGGCGCTGGCGGCGACTTCCACCGGCCTTTCCGGCAAGATCGTGAAGTTCGAGTTCTTCCACGACGGCGTGGACCTTTACGAATCCACCGACGGATTGGTCGTGACCAAGGATCTGCCCGCCCGGCGCCTGCTGACGACGTTTCCCATCGTCGAGCAGGACGCCAACAAGGTGGTCATCGACTTCAACCGCGGCATGCGCCGGCTCTACACCGAGATCTGGTATGGCGGCGGCCGGGGCTTCAACACGTTGTCCCGCGACGAGACGCTGGAGATCCCGCAGTCCCGTGTGTTCCAAGCTGAGAAGACCGGCGACCAGGTGGTGATCCGCCAGAGCGTGCAGGTGCGCGACCGCGAGTCGCTGGCGAACGTCGAGCAGCAGTTTGAAGTCCGCTACTTCTTCGCCCCGTATTTCGCCGGCGGTTACGAAGGCAAGGAGGCGCCGGCGGCCGACCTCCGTTATGCCCGCTTCTTCGAAACGCAGTCGCGCCTGGAAGAGACTACCGGCCGGCCGTCGCCCAAGATGGCCCGGTTCGATGCGTCGAAACCCATCATCTTCCACTACAGCGCCAACACGCCCGAGGCCTACGTGCAGGCGGTGAAGGATGGCATCCTCTACTGGAACCGCGCCTTCGCCACCAACTTGGTCCGCGCCGAGAAGGCTCCCGAAGGCGTTACCGCGCCGGACTCCCGCTACAACATCGTGCAGTGGGTTCCCTGGGACAACGCGGGCTTCGCCTACGCCGACATCCTCATCGACCCGCGCAACGGCCAGTCGCAGCACGGCCAGGCCTACATGACCAGCGTGTTTGCGCTCAGCGGCAAGGCCCGCGCCCGGGCATTGCTCCGGTCCATGCGGGACATCGTCGCCAAGAAGGAAGGCGCGGCCTCGCCAGGCGCTGGCGGGGAAGCGGCCCAGGGTTTTCCGTGGATGACCGCCAATGGGCTTTGCCACATCAGTGCCGTGGAGTTCGCCCAGCAATATGCCCAGGGCTTGGAAGACCTGTTGTCGAACGAAACGCTGACAGATGAGGCCACCTTGCGCGCCTCGCAGGATTACGTCCGCGAGGTCGTCGCCCACGAGGTTGGCCACGTTCTGGGTCTCCGGCACAATTTCGCGGGGAGCCTGTCGGCGACGCTGAATCGCCAGGAACTCGACGACTGGTTCCGCGCCTACCTCAACCCGACGAACAGCCTCGCCGCCTTCACCAACCGCTACGCGTCGTCGTCGATCATGGAATACACCGTCTTCAAGTCGGCGGTGCAGGTCGGCTGGTTCATCCGCACGCAGCCCGAGGCGCTGCCGCACGACAAGGCCGCGATCCAGTGGGGTTACTTCGGCGGTCAGGAGCCGCGCGAGAAGAAGCTGCTCTTCGGCTCCGACGAATTGGTGGGAACCTACGGCGACCTTCAGCGCTTCGATGAGGGTGTTGAACCCGTCGTCGGCGCCTACTCGGAGTTGGCCGATGCGATCCGGCTGCTGCCGAACACGGTCATCGAGACGTTCATCGCGGCGAAGGCGCCCCGCGACCCGCGTGACGGCACGCCGGTCGCCGAGGTCAACCTGTCGCCCGCCCGCAACGCCGGCCAGGTCGCGGGGCAGTTCGTCGGGATGTTGTCGTGGTTCCGCGCCAACGCCCGTTCCCTGCGGGTCGAGAACCAGTTCGAATTCATCGGCGAGCTCAACGAGCGCGACCGCGCCAAGGCGCACTGGAAAGACCTGAATGACCAACTTGAACGCGTCGGCGGCGTGGACCGCGCCCTCTTCAGCTTTCTGCCCGTGGACCTGAAGCTCGAACTCAAGGACGCCCCGAAAGGCGCGCCCGTCGCGGAGAAGGTCAGCGCCACGAACCTCCAGTCCCGCCTGAAGAAGCTGCTGGAAGCCCCGGCCTACACCAACTTCGTGGGCCTCGACGAAAAGAAATACACGTTCACCGCCGCCGAGAAGGAAGTGATCCTCAAGCGCGGCGAGAAGTTCTTCGCCGAGTTTGAGACCGAGTTGGTGAAGCAGGTCGGACAGCGGCTCGAAAACGCCAACCGCGACCTCGGGCTGCTGGCCAACGAGTCCGTCGAGGATGGCGACGTCGCCGCGAAACTGGAGCAGCGCATCGTGGACTTCGCCAAGCTGATCCTCACCGCGAAGGACGACGGCAAGCGGCTCAAGGGCAAGGTGGACAAGGCGCTCGTCGAGATCATCGACTTCAAATACGACCACGACACCCGGCTGGCTGCCGCCAAGGCGCTGAACGACAAGGTCGGCACGTTCCGTGGCTGGGCACTCGACGCAAAAGGCGACCTGAACAAGCAGCTCAAGGAGGACATCGAGGGCGCGCTGAACATCGCCAACTTCAAGGAATTCAAGGATTCGATGCTCTCCCGTCCCCTGCGCGACTGGTATCTGAAGCAGCAGGATCTCCTCGCCTTGCTCCCGCCCAAGCCCCCCGGCAAATAAGCCGGTCACCCGGGCTGGGAAGCCCCGTTGGGCGCCCGGGCGAATACCCGCCAAGCCAGCGCAAAGGCCGCGGTGGCGAGGGTCAGCGTAATGGCGGCAGCGAGGTTGAAGAAGTCGAGGAAGCTGCCACCGGGCTTGGCGAGCAGCTTGAAGAGCATCACGGCGACGTAGCCGAGGTAGCCGAAGGCGTCGGCCAGATACATGAGGTAACCGATGTTGCCCTGGTCGCGCGTCATCGCGATCAGGCGTTCGAAGACGGTGGTGTGGACGGCGACGTAGGGCAGGTAGAGACCGAGCCCGAGCAACACCATGAACGGATACGCGCCGAGCCAGCCGGCGCGTTGACCGAACAGAGCGACGGCGCCGAGCAGCAGCCCGCCCAGAGCGACGGCGAGGGCGAGGAAGAACGAGCGGCGATTGTCGCGGACCAGGAACACGGCGCCGTTGGCCGCCACCACGCCGAGCGCCACCCAGAGTTCGGAACTGGTGAACACGGCCGGCTTGCCCGCCGTTCCCAACGCCGCCCAGAGCTCGGGTGCAAAATCTGCCCGCAGGCTGCGCAACACGGTGACGAGCAGGTAGGCCAGCGTGATCAGGCCGATGCCGAGCCCATGGCGCCGGAGCCAGCGGAGGCGGTCCTCGCGGGTCATGGGGGCGCGGGCGGAACGGGCATGGACATCCGCGTGCGTGGGGGGCGGGATGCGCTGGAGCATCCACACGAAGCCCAGCAGGGGCGGGAGAAAGATCAGTCCGGCCGCGGCGGGCATCCAGCGGTCCGGCACGCCCCACCCGAGCAGCGTGGCCCCGACGGACTTCGAGAACCCGTCGGCGAGGATGAAGCTCGCGCACAGGCCGGCGACGAGGGCCTCGGTCATTTTCCTGCCCTCAAGAAAACCCAGCACGAGGCCGAACACCATGCCGAGCGGCAGGCCATTCAGGAACAGGCAGACGACGTTCAGCGGCGCGGGCAGCAGGCCGAATAGCACGAGCGCCACCTCGGCGACGCCCACGAGGCCGAGCAGCATCAGGGCGCGTCGGCCCGGCGCCATCTCGGCGATCACGCGGATGCCGATGAACTTCGACAGCGTGTAACCGAGCACCTGTGCGGTCACGAGCCACACCTTGAAGCCGGCCGGGAACTCCGCCCCGGCAAAGGCGGCGGCGGTGAATGGTTTGCGGAAGCCATACATGCACGCGTAGGTGCCAAACGCGGCGACGACGCTCCAGAGCGCCAGCCAGGCGGGATTCGCCAACCAGCCGCGGGCGGAAGGCGCGGCGGCTTTGTGCGCGAGGTCGCCGTGCATGGGATCCGGGAACGGAGGGGAGGCGACTCCGGGTTCAGGCGGTCGGGCGGACCAACGATTCCAGCAGCGGCCGGAATGATTCGAGGTCCGGGGTCTGCATGTCGGGAATTTTCCCCTGATCGTCGTAGCGCCGCACGCGCACCGCGCTGTCGTAATGGGCGCCGGCCTCGAACTCCGCGGCCTCGGCGTCGTTCATCGGCCCGCCTTGGAGCGCGAGGCTGTTCTTGGATGCTTCGGAAAGGTCGCCGTAGTAGCCGGCTTCCTTCCAGCAGAGGTAACGCTTCGAGGCGGCATGAAGTCGGACCGGTTCGACGACCTCCTCGCTGAACCAGGCGGCCAGCCGGTTGGCGCCGATGCGTTCGTGCCGGGCGTCGACGCCCTGATCGGCGATATCCTCGCCGAGGTCGTGCAGCAGGTGCCCGTAGTCGTGCAACAGGCTGGCGGCGACCACCACGGGGGCTTCGCCTTTGTTCTGGGCGAAGGTCGCGCACTGGAGCGCGTGCTGTTGTTCCGTGACGTTTTCCCCGTAGTTGCGGTGGCCACGTTCGCGGAAGACCCGGAAGATTTCGTCAACGACGGCGGCAGGTTTCATGGGTTGAGCTTGGGACAAGCGGAGCGGTTTCGGGAGTTACGATTCGGCGACGGTCCCGGCGGGTGGCGCCTGCGGGGACACCGCCACCCGAGGCCACCGTCCGGAACGGGCGAGCGCAAAGGCCGGCTCCAAGTCGGCCAGTGCGAACGGCGGCGAAAGCAGGGACTCCCACGGATACGCCGAGGCCTGCGCCGCGAGGAAGTCGATCGCGGTGTGCAGGTGCCGCGGCGCGTAGTTGTGGGTGCCGCGCAGTGTGAGGCACTTGCGGACGATTGTTTCGCCGGTGAGGTCGAGGCGTGAGTCCGGGTGCACCATGCCCACAAACCCGTAATGCCCGCCGGGACGTAGCAGGCGGATTCCGTCGGGAACCACCTCGGGATGGCCCGTGGCCTCAAGCACGGCGTCCACGCTGCCGGAGCGGAGTTGGGCGACGTCGGAAACGCTCAAGGGTTCGCCGCCGAAGTTGCTCACGAATTCCAAACGCGCCGGATTCAGGTCGGCCACGAGCACGCGGTCCCAACCCATCTGCCGGAGCAGGGCGCAGCCATAGAGCCCCAGCAGGCCGGCGCCTTGGATCAGCGCCGTGCCGCCACCATGCGCGAGCGGTTCCGTCGCGGCGACCATGGTGGCGAGCGCGCAGTTGGCCGGCGCGGCCATTGCGTCGGTCACGGATTCCGGCAAGGGAATCACCTTGGTCCCCGGGCGCAGCACGAGGTGGGAGGCGTAACAGCCGTTCAGCCCGCTCCCGGAGTCCAGGGGCGCGTGACCGTATTTGAAGAGGCGCTCGCACTTCTGCGGCAGCGCCCAGTCGCGGCAGGGGCGGCAGCAGCCGCAACTGTCGGCCAACGTCCAGGTCACCCGGCGGCCGACCAATTCCGGGTCGCGTCCGTCTCCGCACGCGATGACTTGGCCGGTGGCTTCATGTCCAAGGACGCAAGGCGTGGGTTCGTTGCGACGGCCTTCGAACGTGTGCAGGTCCGAACCGCAGATCGTCGCCAACGATACGGCCACC
>JBIIUN010000025.1:0-20496 GCA_044339945.1 Kapaibacterium sp. (SeqCode) | reverse complement strand
CAGATTTCCGCCAACGTCGCCGCGGTCGGCCCGCAGCTCGCGCGCCTGCTCGACTTCAACGTGACGCCCAACGCCGCCAAGATCGTGGACAACGCGTCGTGGACCGACGGCGTGTCGTTCATCGAGTTCCTGCGCGACATCGGCAAGCACTTCACGGTGAACCAGATGATCGCCAAGGAATCCGTGCGCGCCCGCATGGAGGACCGCGAGGTCGGCATCAGCTTCACCGAGTTCAGCTACATGCTGCTCCAGGCCTTCGACTTCTACGTGCTGGCCCGCGACCAGAACTGCACGCTGCAAATCGGCGGTTCCGACCAGTGGGGCAACATCACGATGGGCATCGACCTCATCCGCAAGAAGCTCGGCCAGCCGTCCTTCGGCCTCACGCTGCCGCTCATCACCAAGGCGGACGGCACGAAGTTCGGCAAGACCGAGTCGGGCGCCATCTGGCTCGACCCCAAGAAGACGAGTTCCTACCGCTTCTACCAGTTCTGGGTGAACGTGGATGACCGCGACGTGATCCGTTACCTCAAGCTCTTCACCTTCGTCGGCCGCGACGAGGTGGAGGCGCTCGAAGCCCAGCACGCCGCCGACCCGGGCAAACGCGTCGCCCATCGCGCGCTGGCCAAGGCGATGACCGACCTGATCCACGGCGAAGCCGCAACGAACGAAGCGATCCGCGCGAGCGAAGTCCTCTTCACGGGCAGCCCCCTCGACGGGCTGAGCGAGGAGACTTTCAATGACGTCGTCGGCGAAGTCCCCACGCGGAAGCTGGAACTGGCGACCTTTGCCGGGGCCGGCCTGCCGGTCGTGGACCTGTTTGTGGCGTCGGGCCTTTGCCCGAGCAAGGGCCAGGCCCGCAAGGACCTCGAAGGCGGCGGCCTTTACCTGAACAACGTCCGCCTGACCGAGACCGGCCGCTGCGCGACCACCGCCGACCTGCTGTTCGGCAAACACCTGCTGCTGCGGAAAGGGAAGCGTAACTACGTGGTCGTGACGGCGGGGTAAGCCCCACTGTCCGACGCGGAATTGGCGGGCGCCGGCGCCGGGCCTGATCGGCCTGGGACCGGGGGCGGATCAACCGGTGCGGCCGGGGCTTTCCCGGTGCCGGCGGCCGTGCTTCGCTGGCGGCGTGAACCTGCGCCACGTTGTTGCCCTGCTATTGCCGCTGTGCCTGTTCCGCACCGTCGCGGCGCCGATTCCCGATGAGCCGTTCTGGCAGGACGTGGCGGTGCGGATCCGCCACGCGCCGGAACTGACCAACGCGGTGTTCCGGAAGCTCTGCGTGGACAAAGAGAACGTCGTCCATGTGCTCACGGACAAGGGCGTCGCCCGGGTCTTCGACGACACGCTGGCGCTGGACCGCAGCTACCGGCCGCTCGCGGGCAAGGTGCCGCTGGACCTCACCGTGTCGCCAGAGGGTGACCTCTATTACCTGTTCGAAGACCGGTGGCTGTCGAATGGGAGGAATGGAACCCAGGCTGGACCGCTCACGAGCCAGGCAGCGAAAAACCTCTGTGTCATGCCGGACGGCTTGGTGCTGCTCAGTGTCCCTGGCGGTTTGCGAGTTTCGTCCGCGGATGGTTCGCGAACAGGGGCGATGTTCGATCTTTTCAATGGAATGCCCCGGTTTCTCCCGCTCGGAACAAACGACTTTGTTTGCCTGGACCGGGCCGGAGTTCATCACCATACGTGGAGCGGAGGGCGGCTGACCGCTGCCGGCTGGAGCACGCCGGTTCCCGGAGCGACATCATTCGCTTTGCGAGGGGGCGAAGTTGTCGTTGGGACCACGAATGGATATCTCTCACTGGATCAAGCCAACGGGCAGATTCTCAGGTCGCTTCGCACCAATCTCCCGGCATCGCGCATTACAAGCATGTGCGTTGCCGGTCCGGGGCTTTGGTTTGGTTCCACCAAAGGAGCCTTCTTTGAAGACGAGTCAGGATTCTCCCGCTACGCCACGCCGTCCGCGCCCGGCATCGAGCCGCCGCGCTTCCGTTACTACGCCGGCAAACGCTGGCTGCGCGACGACCACGTCGTGGACCTCGCCACCGATCGCGACGGCCATCTCTGGGTGCTCACGCAGACGGGGTTGAACAAAATCGAGTTCCGCCAGACGACGCTCGCCGCCAAGGCCGACTGGTTTCACCGCAAGATCCGCTCGCGCAATATGCGCTACGGCTTCACGGCCGAACGCCGCCTGCTCGTGCCCGGCGACATCACGTCCAGCGAGATGATCGACACCGACAACGACGGCGGCTGGACCAGCTATTACCTCGGCTCGCTGGCGGCGCGTTACGCCGTCACGCGCGAGGAGGAGACGCGTCGGCAGGCTTGGGAATCCTTCGGCGCGCTGGAGCGGCTCCAGAGCATCCACACCCACACCGGCTTTCCGGCCCGCACGTTCGAGCGCCGTGGTTTCAAGTTTTCCGACACGGACCGTTGGCGCGACGCACCCGATCCCGGCTGGGAATGGAAGGGCCACACCAGCAGCGACGAGATGCAGGCGCAGGGCTTCGCCCACGCGGTCATGTGGGAACTCGTCGCCACCAACGCCACCGAACGCGCCCGCGTGGCGACCAACTGGGTCGCGGTGATTGACCACATCCTCCGCCACAACCTTTACCTCGTGGACGTGGACGGCGAACCCACGCTCTGGGGCCGCTGGCATCCGGACTACGTGAACTGGTTCCCGCCCAGCATCCACGACCGCCGGCTGAACTCCGCCGAGATCATCGCCGGCCTCCAGCTCGCCCACCGCATGACCGGCAATGAAGCCTACCGCGCCAAGGCCTACGAGTTGTTCGAGAAGCACGGTTACCTGACGAACATCCTAAGTTCCATGCAGGTCATCGCTCCTACGAAGGGCTACGTCTTCCGCGAAAACGACATGGGTAACGAATGGAACCACAGCGACGACGAACTCGCCTTCTTCAACTACTGGGTGCTCGTGCGCTTCGCCTTCTCGGACGGGTTGCGCGCGAAGTATCTCGCCGCCGTGGCCGACCACTGGCACTTCGAGCAGGCGGAGCGGTATCCGATCTGGAACTTCCTATACGCCGCGTGCGGGGCGAAGGACTTCGATCCTGCCGGCGCCGTCTGGACCCTGCGTGGCACGCCACTGGACACCATCGCCTGGCGCATGAGCAATTCGCACCGTCAGGACCTCACCAAGCTGGAACCCAACTTCCTGGGCCGCGAACTCAAGGAACTCCTCCCGCCCGGGGAACGCCTGATCGCGCGCATCAACACCCAGCCCTTCATCCTCGACCACGGCGACGACACGACCGACTTCCCCGGCGACGAATTCCTGCTGGGCTACTGGCTCGGCCGGTATGTCGGGGCGATTGGGGAGTCCAGGTAGCCGCCGAGGTGACGAGGCGGAGCCCGGTTCAACCGCATGTGTAGGAGACGAGGTAACGAGTCTCACTCTCGGGTTTCCCACTTGGGCCCGCGGATTCCAAGCTCCAGCAGGAAATGCTTGAGACTTCTCACGTCGTCTCCTACGGGCCCGCCCTCATCGAACGGTGGCGGCTGCCACTGGGAATCTGAGCGATCGGTCCAAGCTGACGGACGGGCGCATCTTTTCATCGTGGTAGGGCGGCCGCGCTGCGGCCGCCCCGCGACCCGCGCGGAGCGCCGGGGCGCGGAACTGGCAGCGTGGCGTCGATCCACCCCACGGTGCGAACTGCCGCCCTCCGCTCCGCTCCGGGCGGGGAAGGCGCAGCGCGCCTTCCCTACCCAACCCGACCAGGTTCAAACACGAGGTCCGAATGCGCCCCCGACGGACAACGCAACGAACGCCGCCGCGCGATTCCCGGCTTCCTGCCCGATTGAAGTGATTGGCTTCGCTCCGCCGTCACGGCACGCTCCGGCCGTGCAAGCCGACTTCCTTCCCTCCCGTCGCGACTTCCTCAAGGTCGTGGGCGGCGCCGCCTTCGCCGCGCCGTTTGTCACCTCCCACCTGCTGTCCGCCCCGCCCTCCGGCGTGGTGCGGCACGCGAGCTTTGGCGCCGCCGGCATGGCGATGGCCGACGTCTCGGAGATCGCCTCGCATCCCAACGTGAAGGTCGTCGCGGTCGCCGAGATCGACTCGTCGCGGCTGGCCGGGTTCAAGCAGAAGTTCCCCGACGCCCGGGTCTACGAGGACTACCGGGTGTTGCTGGAAAAGGAGCAACTCGACTCGGTCAACGTCTCCACTCCGGATCACATGCACGCGCCGATCGCGATGGCCGCGATGCAGCGGGGCATCCACGTCTACGGCCAGAAGCCGCTGACCCACAATCTCCACGAGACCCGCAAGCTGACGGAGTTTGCCCGCAAGAAGGGGCTCGTGACGCAAATGGGCATCCAGATCCATTCCGCGGCCGAATATCGGATGGCGGTCGAACTCGTGCAGGGTGGCGCCATCGGCAAGGTGCGCGAAGTCCATACCTGGAGCAGCAAGGACTGGGGTGACAACGGCGCCATGCCGAACCGGGTGGACCCCGTGCCCGCCGGCCTCAACTGGGACCTTTGGCTCGGCGTGGCGGCGGCCCGTCCTTTCATCGGGCAGGGCTGGTATCATCCCGGCAACTGGCGCCGTCGGCTCGACTTCGGCACCGGCACCTTCGGCGACATGGGCTGCCACATCTTCGACCCCGTGTTCAAGGCCGTCGGACTGACCTCACCGGTGTCCGTCCGCAGCGAGGGGGCCGCCCCGAACGCCCATTCGTGGGCGACCAACGCGGTGATCAAATACGTGTTCCCGCAGACGCCCTTCACCGTCCCGGGCAACATCCCGGTCACCTGGTATGACGGCAACAGACGTCCGCCCGCCGAGGTGGTCGCGCTGCTGGAGGGCCGCGAACTGCCCGACCAGGGCTCGGTCGTGATCGGCACCGACGGCGTGCTGATCGTGCCGCACGTGGCCATGCCCATCCTCCTGCCGGACGCGAAGTTCAAGGGCTTCAAGCGGCCCGAGGTGAAGGGGGCGAACCACTGGCACCAGTTCGTGGACGCGGTCCGCGGCGTGGGCAAGACCTCGGCGAACTTCGACTACGCCGGGCCGCTCACCGAGGCGGTCCTGCTCGGCAGCGTCGCCACGCGGTTTCCGCAGACCACCCTCGAATGGAGCGGCAAGAAGCTGAAGTTCACCAACGTGAAGGAGGCAAACCAGTTTGTCGGCCGGCGTTATCGTAAGGGGTGGGAAACGAAGGGGCTGTAGCCTTCGCCGAAAATCTTCGCGCGGTTCGGGCTTCATTCGGCCCCGGCCCCGCGGCAAGCTGCGCCGGTGCCGTCCGGGGCCATCCTGATCTCCCTGCTCCTGCTGCTGCTGGCGGCGGGCAGCTTTTTCTTTGCGGCGGCGGAGACGGCCTTCTTCTCGCTGGGGCAGTGGCGGCTGCGGCGGCTCAGCCAGGCCGGAAACCGGCGGGCCGCGACCGTGTCGCGCCTGTTGGCGCAGCCGGAGGACCTCCTCTCGGCGATCGTGCTCGGGAATACCCTGAGCAACGCCTTCGTCGTCATCGTCGGCTTCTTCGCGGTGATGGAGTCCGGTCTGCCGCACTGGGCGGCGCTGGCGGCGCTGTTCGTCGGGCTGCTGCTGTTCGGCGAGGTGGCGCCCAAGGCCCTTGCGGTCCGGGAACCGGAGGTATGGGCCCTGCGCTGCGCGCTTCCATTGGCGATCGTGGTGCGGTTCACCGGGCCCCTGCACCGGGCCGGCCAAAGATTGATCCTTGGGATGCTGGCGCGGACCACCCCGAGAGTGATCAAGCCCCTCGTCGAAAACGCGAGCGACGAGGTGGCCGACCTGGTCCAACTCGCCCACCAGCAGGGCACGCTCGCCGAGGGAGAGAAGGAGATCATCCTCCAGATCCTGTCGCTCGACCGGCGGACGGCGGCGGACGTGATGAAGCCGCGGGCACAGATGTTCATGCTGCCGGACGACCTCGACCCCGCGGAGTTCGCGGCCGCGGCGCGCCGGTCGCGGCATCATCGCATCCCGCTCTACGACGAATCGCCGGACACCATCGTGGCCGTGCTGAACACGCGCATTTTCCTGCTCAGCCCGGCGTCGGGTCTCGACGAGGCGCTGGAGTTTCCGTCGTTCGTGCCGGCCAGCATGAACCTGCTGCAACTGTTCGAGGCGCTCCAGCGCCAGCAACGCGGCATGGCCATCGTGCTGGACGAGTTCGGCACGACCACCGGGCTGGTGACACTCGAGGACATCCTGGAGGCGGTCATCGGCAAGATCCGCGGCGAGGGCGAGGCCGAGGGCTTCGTGATGGAGAAGCTGGCGCCGGGCCGGTGGCGGGTGAATGGGGCGATGCGGCTCGACGATTTTCGCCGGGAGTTCCCGGAACTGGGCGAGGTGGCCGACGTCGACACCCTGGGCGGCCTCGCCCTGAAGCTGGCCGAGGTGGTCCCCGCCGTGGGTGACTCGTTCCGGTTCCGTGGCCTCACCCTGACCGTGCAGGCGGCGGACGAACGGCGCGTGCGGGAACTGCTCGTGGAGTCGAAGGGAGGTGCCGCATGAGCTTCGACGGGCTGCATTGGGGCGGGGTCGCGGCGTGGTTCGTGATGTCGGCCTTCATGTCGGGCATGGAAGCCGGCGTGATGGCGCTGAACCGGCTGCGGATCCGGCACCAGGCGCGGCAAGGCCACCGCGGCGCCCGCACGCTGCTGCGGTATCTGGAGGCGCCGGAAAACTTCCTGTGGACCATCCTGGTCGGCAACACCCTGGCAAACTTTGCCCTCGTGGTGCTGCTCGCCGCCGACATGCAGCAACTCCTTGGCGACGAGCCCTGGCTCCTCTGGCCCGCGCTGCTGCTGCTGGGGCTGGTGCTGTATCTGTTCGGCGACCTGCCGGCGAAGGCCCTGTTCCGGAAGTTTCCCAACCGCCTTTCCCTGCGGCTCGCGTATCCGTTCCGGGCAGTCCACTTCGTCCTCGCCCCGTTGGTTTCCGTCGTGGAGACGTTCGCGGCCCTGCTGCTGAAGCTCACCGGCGGCGCCGCGCTGACCGGGCGGCTCTTCGGCAATCGCGATGAGCTGCGGTCCCTCATGCTCGAGTCCGGCCACCGGCTGGGAGCCACCGAGCGGACGTTGATTTCCCGGGTCCTGGAACTCCAGAACCGCACTGTCGGCCAGGTGGCGCGCCCGCTCGACCTGGTGGATTCCGTGCTGGTGACCACGCCGGTCTCCGAGGTCCTGCAACGCTGCCACGCCAGCGGCCACACGCGCTTGCCCGTGTGGAGCGGGGAGGGCCGCAGCCGCCGCATCGTGGGCGTGGTGAGCCTGAAGAACCTGCTTTACCGCGACGTGGTGCCGCCCGAAACGAAAGCCGGCGATCTCCTGAAACCCGCCCTGTTCCTCGAGGAGTCCGTGCGCCTGGAAGTCGCCCTGCGCCGACTCCAGCGCAGCGGCCAGCCGCTCGCCATCGTCGTGGACCGCGACGGCCGGGAGCGGGGCCTGGTTTCGCTCACCGACATCCTGCGCGTGGTCTTCGGGGAGGTGAATGTATGAACCCGGACCTGTTGGTGACGCTCGCGGGCAAGGCTTTCGTGGCCGTCGCGCTGATCCTGTTCAACGGCTTCTTCGTCGCCGCGGAGATCGCGCTGGTGAAGATCCGCGACACGCAACTGGAGGCGGCCGTCACCCGCAAGCGGCGGGGCGCCGTCGCCGCCCGGGCGCTTAAGCGCAACCTCAACGTCGCGATCACCGCCACGCAGCTCGGCATCACGCTGGCCGGCATGGGACTCGGGCGTTACGTCGAGCCGATGGTCGAGGTGATTGCCGAGCCGGCGCTCCATTCGCTGGGCCTGCCCCCCAAGCACTGGGCCTACAGCGTCGCGCTGGGCGCGGGCTTCGTCATCACCTCCTTCGTGCTGATGATCGGGGGCGAGGCCCTGCCCAAGGCATTGGCCATCAACCGGACCGAACCCATCGCCCTCGCCATCGCGGCACCGCTCACGTGGTTCATCCGCCTCGCGAAGCCATTCATCGCGGTGGTGAACAACACGGCGCTCTGGATCGCCCACAAGCTCGGCGTGGAATCCCTGGAGGAGGAAGGCAGCCATTCGCCGGAGGAACTGCGCCTGATGGTCATGTCGGCCCACAAGGGCGACGCCGGCACGGACCTGGGCCGGGAGATCGTGCTGAACTCGCTCGACCTGCGCCGCCGCGTGGTCGCGGAAGTCATGCGGCCGCGTCGCGAAATCACCTTCCTCAGCACTGACGACTCGATGGCGGCCTGCCTCGAGACGGCGGAGAAGTCCCGTTACTCCCGCTTCCCGCTGTGCGAGCGGGGTGACCTCGACCGCACCGTCGGCGTGGTGCATTTCAAGGACCTGTTCACCCAGCGCGACCGCGCCCGCCATGGCTTCGACCTGGCCCCCGTGGCGCGGAAGCTGATCTTCGTGCCGGAAACCGCCCGGCTGGAGCGGGTGCTGCAACTCTTCCTCGAACGGAAGCTGCACTTCGCGTTCGTCGTGGACGAATACGGCAGCACGACCGGCATGGTGACGCTTGAGAACATCCTCGAGGAACTGGTCGGCCAGATTCAGGACGAATTCGACTTCGAGAAGCCCCGGCTCACCCGGCACGGCGACCATGAGTGGGACTTGGACGGCGCCTTGCCCCTGTTTGAGCTCGCGGAACTGACCGGCGAGGTGGTCGAGGGCGGCGACGTGACAACCGTCAGCGGCTGGGTAACCCAGCAGCTCGGGGGCTTTCCGCGGCGCAAGGACCGGGTCCGGCTGGGCGGCTATGAACTGGTGGTGGAGGAACTCGACGGCCTGCGGATCAGCCGGGTTCGGGTCCGCCGCGAGGCGGTTGCCAGCCCGGGCGCTCCGGCGTCGGCCGGTCCGGGCGTCGAATCGGCGTAGCCGGCCAAGCAAAAACCGGAGCCGCCCGCGGGCAGACTCCGGTTGGATGCGGTGACGACGTTGGGCCGGTGGTTACTTGGCCGCCAGTTCCACGGTCGCCTCGGCGCCTTTGCCCGACCCGACCTCGACTTCGAACGTCTGGACGCCGGCCTTCAGGTGGGAAACTTCCACCGTGTATTTCCCCGCGGGAAGTCCCGCCGGCAGCTCGAACTCGCCCTTGGCATTGGTCACCGCGAAGAACGGGTGCTCGAGCACGTTCACGAAGGCGATCATCCACGGGTGGACGTTGCAGGCGAACCGGACCTGCTCGGCCTTGTCGAAAACCTTCTCGTTCACCTGGCCGGCGTTCGCCTGGGCGAAGTTGAAGCCCTTGTTGATCTTGGCGCTCGCGTTGACGTTGTGCATGAACGGGTCGGAGTTCCGGATGTCGAACTTTTGCCCGACCATCACGGCGCTGATGTAGGGCTCATACATGCAGCCCAACTGGTCAATCAGCGGCTTGGTGGCAGGCGCCGGGAAGGAACCCGACAATCCCTGCTTCACCTGCACCAACACGTTGGCGAGCCCGCCGTCCGCGCCCACGACGTAATTGCGGGTGGTGACCTGGGCGGCGGTGTTGGCCTTGCCGCAATTCGCATCGGATTTGAGCGCCGCGATGGGCCTCTCGGCGGGGGGCGTGCCCTTGAGCACGACCTTGCCCTTCACCTTGCCGTCCGCGGTCGCCTTCACCACCGGGGCGGCGGCGGTGGCCGCCACCGGGGCGGCTTCGGCCGGCTTGGCTTCCGCCTTCGGGGCTTCGGCGTGGGCGGCTGCCGCCGGGGTGCCGTGGCTTCCGGGCTTGGCGACCTCCTGGGTCACGATCACCACGCGGGTGTCGTTGGTCAGGATCGGCCGCGGCCGGACCGCCGGTTCATGGGTGAACTCGTGGGCCGGGCGGCTGCCGGAAAAATAGACGGTGGCGAGCAGCGCCACCAACAGCAGGGCGGCGATGACGATCAGCAACGGGTCGGAGTAGGTGGGCTTGCGCTCAGCAGGATTCGACATGGCGCGCGGAGAATCGGCCGACTGGCCCCGCCTGCAAGTCCCGACTGGCATTCGCCCGGCTGACAGTCGGTGCGGGGCAGGGGCGGTGCCTCGGTGGAGATTTCGATTCGGGCTGGCAGTGATTTCGGCGCGGAAGTGGCGGCCGGATGGGCTTTGCCCTACGCTCCCGGCATGAGCGAGTCCGATTGGCAGACGCAGTTCCGGGCTGTCCATGAGCGTGGCGTCGCCGCGTGGCAGGCCGGCCGGCGGGATCCCCGCACGATGTTCGGCTCGGCGGATGTGGCGTTTCTCGCCGGCATCGGCTGCTCGGCCCAGGAGCTGTTCGACTTCATCGATGACTTCCTCGGCTACGGCGAACCGGATTACGCCACCACGCTCGCGGTGCAGGCGATCCGCCGGGAATATTTCCTCCGGGTGATGCAAGGGCAGGGCACCGGAAAGGTCGCGAAAATGGCCGACCTGCCGGCGAAGTCGGCCGCGGTGGACGGCATTGCCTGGCTGCCCCGCCTGATCGTGAAGGCCCGACTCAAGCTCCGCGGCGAGATGCCCGCGGACCTGATGTATGGCTGTGGCGGCGACCGTCCGTTCCTCCGCGGGGTGAACCTGACCCTCGCGCAATTCCTTGAGCTGGTGCGCGACGCGGGCGACGACGACCGGAAAGTCATCGAGGCGGTGAAGCGGTCGGCGCGCCGGTAACGGCAATGGCTGGCCGGACCCGTTTGGGACCCACTCTTTGTGGCCCACCCCCTTGACGGCCCGGCAGCAGGTCCAAGACTCCCCGCCATGCCGATCTACGAGTTTGCCTGCCCGAAATGCCGGCGAATCTACAGCTTCCTGTCCAAGCGGGTGAATCCCGGGCATCTGCCCACCTGTCCCAAGTGTGGCTCGAAGAAGCTCAGCAAGGAGATCAGCCGGTTCGCGATGATCAAGGGAGTGGCCGAGCCCGCGGCCAAGCCGGACGGGGGTGCGGACGACGGTCCGCCGATGCCGGACCTGGACGACCCGCGGGTTGAGCGCGCGATGGCGGAGATGGAGCGCGACATGGAGCACCTCGACGAGAACAACCCGAAGCACATGGCCCACATGCTCCGCAAGATGAAGGACCTGATGCCGGCCGGCACCATGCCCAAGGAGATGGAGACCGCCATCAAACGACTCGAAGCGGGCGAAGATCCCGAAAAGATCGAGGCCGACATGGGTGACGTGCTCGGCGACTTCATGGGCGGCGAAGGCGGTCCCGGCGGCCCCGGGGGCGGCGCCTACACCAAGGATGCCGGGCTCTACGATTACTGAGGATCGGCGCCGGCGCCTTTGCCCTTCTCACCCGAAGTCATGTGACGCCGCGGTCTGGAGCCCGGCGTAGTCGAGCCGCGCCAGCGTGCGGGCGTGGACGTGGATTGTGCGGTGCCGGTTCTGGACGATGCCCTCGATGACCAGGAACGGTTCCTGCGTGAGGGTGAGCCGGACTTCCTCGAACAGCTGCGGCGTGACGATGGCGTTGCTGATGCCCGTCTCGTCCTCCAGCGACACGAAACACACGCCCTTGGCGGTCCCCGGCCGCTGCCGGCAGATCACCTGGCCGCCGATGCGGATGCGTTCGCCGTCGCGGGCCGACGGCAGGTCCGCCGCGCGCCACAGGTCCGGCAGTTGTCCCCGCACCAGCGCCATGGGATGCGGCCCGGTGGTGAGCCGCTGACCGGCGTAGTCCGCCTGGAGACGTTCCGCGGCGTCCATCGGGCGCAGCGGAGACCTGGTGGCGGGTTCGTCGCGGAAGAGCTCGTCCTGCCGCAGCGGTTTGCCGGTCTCCCACAGCGCGGCCCGCCGATGCGCGGCGAAGGCGTTGAGCGCGCCGAGTTCCGCGAGCCGGCGCCGTTCCTCCGTGGTGAAGCGCGTGCGGGCCTGAAAGTCCGCCAGCGAGGCAAACGGCTGCCGTTCCCGTTCCGCGAGCATGCCCTCGACGTGCTCGCGGCTGAGGCCCTGCACCTGGTTGCCGCCCAGCCGCAGGGAGCCATCGGGCTCGACCTGGCATTCCCAGCGTGACCGCACCACGCAGACCGGGCGGATGGGCACGCGGTGCTGCTTCGCGTCCCGCACCAGCGTGGCCGGCGAGTAGAAGCCCATCGGCTGGTGGTTGAGCAGCGCGCAGTAGAACTCGGGCGTCCGGTGGACCTTGAGCCAGGCACTGGCGTAGGCGAGCAGCGCGAAGCTGATCGCGTGGCTTTCCGGGAACCCGTAGAGCGCGAACGAACCCACCGCCTGCGCGATCTTCTCGGCCACCTCGGGCTTCACCTGCTTGCGGTGCAGGGCGGCCAGCAGCTTGGCCTTGGCCCGTTCCATCTTCTCGTTCGAGCGGTGGAAACTCAGCGCCTTGCGCAGTTCCTCGGCCTCGGTCCCGGTGAAGTCCGCCATGACCATCGCCATCTGGAGCATCTGTTCCTGGAACAACGGCACCCCGAGCGTGCGTTCCAGCACGGGCTTCAGCCGGTCGTCGTAATACGTCACCGCCTCCTCGCCGGTGCGCCGCCGGAGATACGGGTGCGCGAGATCGCCCTGGATCGGCCCCGGCCGCACCAGCGCCACCTCGACCACGAGGTCGTAGAAGCACCGCGGCTGCATCCGCGGCAGCGTGGCGATCTGCGCCCGGCTCTCGACCTGGAACAGCCCGAGGGTATCCGCGCGGCGCAGCAACTCGAAGGTCGCCGGGTCGTTCTCCGGCAACTGCGCCAGGTCCACCGGCCGGCCGCGGGCGTTGCTCAACGTCACGGCCTCCTCCAGCGCTGCCATCATGCCCAGCCCGAGCAGGTCCACCTTGATGATGCCGAGTTCCGCGCAGTCGTCCTTGTCCCACTGGGCGACCACGCGGCCCGGCATGGCGGCGTTTTCCAGCGGCACGAAGCGGTTCAGGCTACCCTGGCTGATGATCATGCCGCCCGAGTGTTGCCCGAGATGCCGCGGCAGGCCGGCGATCTGGGCGAAGAGCGACGCGAAGGCCGCCGCGCGCGGATGCGTGGCGGATAGCCCCGCTTGCTCCAGTTGTCCGGCGAGTTCGCGTGTCTCCGGGAAGTCGCCGTGACCGCCCAGGGCGGAGAAGCGTTCGATGACGTCCAGTGGCAGGCCCAGCACCTTGCCCACCTCGCGGGCCGTGCCGCGGTCGCGGTAAGTGTGCACCGCTCCCGTCATCGCCGCGCCGTGCGGCCCGTAGCGGCGATACACCTCCTGGATCACCGCCTCGCGGCCGTCGCCGCTGGGCAGGTCGATGTCGATGTCCGGCCAGCCCTTGCGTCCCTCGCTCAGGAACCGTTCGAACAGCACGTTGAACTTCACCGGGTCCACGGCGGTCACGCCCAGGCAGTAGCACACCGCGCTGTTCGCCGCGCTGCCGCGGCCCTGGGCGAGGATGCGCCGCTCCTTCGCCCAACGCACCAGGTCCGCAACGATCAGGAAATAGCCGGCGAACCCCAGCTTCGCGATGAGGGCCAGTTCCTTGCGCAGCAGCGCCGCGACCTTCTCCGGGATCTTCCCGTGATACCGTTCCCGCGCGCCGCGCTGGGCCCAGTCGGTCAGCATGCCTTCCATCGTCTCGCCGGCCCCGACCGGAAAGCGCGGGAACTCGTAGCCGAGGTCGGTCAGCTCGAAGGCCAGTCGTTCGCCGAGCCGGACCGTGTTGCTGACCGCATCGGGCAGGTCCGCGAACAGGGCGCGCATCTGCGCGGGCGACTTGAGGTGCCGCTCGGCGTTGACCGCCAGGAGCGCGCCCCCGGCGTCGAGCGTCGTGTGGTGCCGCAGGCAGGTGAACACGTCCGCCACCTGCCGGCCGATGGGCGTGGCCTGCTGAACGCCGTTGGTCGCGAGCAACGGCAGCCGCTGCTGCCGGGCCAACTCGACCAGCCGCCGGTTCCAGCGGTCTTCCCCCTCGCGCTGATGGCGCTGAAGTTCGACGAAGACATTCGGCTCCCCGAACGCCTGGGTGAGCTGCCGCAACCGGGCTTCGGCTTCCGCGGGCTGGTGCAACAGAGCCCGGACGAGCGGGCCGTCCGTTCCGCCGGTCAACGCCACCAGGCCGGCGCTGAACTCGGCGAGTTCCTCCGGTTGGACGGCGCCCTGACCCTTGCGGGCGCGCAGATGGGCGCGCGTGAGCAACTGGCAGAGGTTCTGGTAGCCGGTGCGGTTCTCCACCAGCACCGGCAGCACGGAACCGTCGGCCAGCGTCAGCTCCGCGCCCGTGATGGCCCGTTGCCCCTGCTCGCCCATCGCCACGCGGAAGCGCGGACTGCCATACACGCCCATGCGGTCGCACAGCGCGACCGCCGGCAAACCCTGTTCGGCCGCGGCCGTCGCCAGCGTCTCCGGCGACGAGGCCCCCCGCAGGAAGCTGAAGGCGCTCGCGGCGTGCAGTTCAACGTAGTCAGGCATGGCAGTGGGTCCGCGGATTACGAACCGGCACGGAGACTGGATGATCCGCAGATGACGCAGATGGACTGAGCCAAGGGCCAGCTTCTCGCAAATCTGCGGATAACCCGGCCTTCGCGGGATTCGCGTTCTTCGTGGACTCCGGCTCCGGGAACCCCTCGCGCAGCCGATCGGCGTCGTGGCGTTGCCACGCCTGTTCAAACGGGTTCAGCGGCGGACGGCGGTCCAGCAACCAGTCCACCAGCTCGGCTGATTCCTGCGCGACCCAGCGGCGGAGCAATGGCCCGACTTCGGCGGATAACGGCAGTTGCCAACGTTTCGGCGGACGTTCGTCCAACAGCCGGCCGGGAATGGCCGGCAACGGTGCGGCCGGATGTGCGGCGCCCCAGAGCAGGCGCAGCAACGCCGGGTAACGCGGACGCCAGGCGCGGCCGGCCTCACTGTGTTCCGCGAAGGTATCCGTGGTTTCGGTGAGGCCGAGGTCGAGCGCGTTGGCGGTCGCGGTCCAGCCCAGCCGCCGCGGCGGGGCCGGATACACGCCCGCGGTGTTGAAGCGCGGCTTGAGCGTGACGATCAGCTCCCGTTCGCGGGCGAGCGCGGCGGCCTCGTCGGTGCATTCGTCCCAGTGGATGCGTTCCACGGTGGCCAGCAGCCGGCGCAGCTTGCGGGGCAGGCGTTCGGTGCTGGCCGAGCGGTAGCTGCCCAGGCGTTGCCGGAGGTTCTTCGCCTTGCCCACGTAGAGCACGCCGTCGTGCGGGCCGCACAGCAGATACACGCCGGGCCGCTCCGGCAGCGTCCGGAAGAACGCGTGCCCCAGCCGTTCGCCGAGCGGGCGCACGGGTGGCCACAGCAGCAGTTGGTAACCGGCGCGGTTTCTGGGGCTGGGGGGAGGCATGCGTGGACGGGCTCAGTCGAGCAGGTCGGTGACGGTCCACCCGGCCGCGGTGCGGCTCAGGCGGCAGACATCGCCCCGGGCGGTTTCAGCGCACCAGTCCTCGCGGGCCCACGCACCGGGTTCCCACCAGTGGCCCGACGCCTTCCACGGGCCGACGGTGAGCCGAAGCTTGCCACCGGCGACGGCACATTGGACCGACACGGGACGTTCCTCCGCTGTCAGGACGGCGGCGGCAGGCGCCGGGCGCAGGCGTCGCCACGGAACCGGCCGGAGCAACGCCGGCCGGGCGGGTTCCCGGGGCGAAGCCGGCTCGAAGTCCGGCGGCTCCAGCCGGAACGCGTCGCGCCGGTGGCCGGGCACCTTCACGGGCGTCCCCACGCGGTCCGCACCCAGCAGCGCGGTCAGCCGGCCGAGCGTTTCCTGCAACTGGTGCGGGTCGCGCAGCACGGTCTCGAACAGGCTGAACTGCCGTTGGCGCGGTTCGCCGGGTTCCAGGGTCAGCGTCAGGCCCGTCACCGGAGCGTCGGCGCGCACGGTCTCGAGGTGCGTGTGCAGCATCCGGAACAGGAGGTCTGGCTGCCGGGTGGGTTCGGGCACCCGCAGGGTGCGGGCGAGCGCGGGACCGCTTTCCAGTCGCAGCGTGAGCGTGAGCTCCCGGGCCACGCGGCCGAGTGGTTCCAGTCGGCGGCAAAGCTGGTCGGTGAAGCGGCGCAGCAGGAACAGCAGCGGCTCCAGCGTCTCGACGGGTTCCTCGAAGTCGAACTGTTCGGCGAACCGTTCGGCGGGCTGCACCAGCCGCAGCGGTCGGGTGCTCGTGGGCGAGGCGGCGGCGAAGAGGGCCAACGCTTCCAAGCCGAGCCGCTCGGTGACGTCGGCCTGACCGAGCGCCAGCAGTTCGCCGACGGTGCGGAGACCCCAGCGGCCCAGCAGGTCGGCGACGTGCGGGGACGGTTCCAAGGCCGCCAGGGGCAAGCCGGCGAGGAAGGCCTTGGGTTCGGTGACCACTTGAATGGTGTCGCTCCACACGGCGGCGTGCCGGGCCAGGTTCGGCGTGGGACCGAGCCCCACGCGGGCCCGCAGGTCCAGGGCGGCCAAGGCTTGCCGTAGCCGGTCGGCCCAGCGGGTGAACTGTTCCGGGGTCGCCTCCCGCAGCGTGGCCAGGCCGCGCAGGTCCAGCGTGACGAGCCCGGGCGCCGTGGCCTCGAGATGCGGGGAAAAGCCGTAGGCACCCTGGAGCGTGGCCTCCGTCGCGGCGGCTTCCTGCGCCGGGGAACGGTGCCGCACCTTCACGCCGGCACAGCGGGCCAGCGCCTGCGTGGGCGTCAGTCCGAGCGTGACGCCGGCGGCCGCGGCGGCGGGCGTGACGGCGAGCACCCGCGGGGTGCTTTGGGCTGGGTCCACCAGGGCCACGGGCGCGGTCCACAGTTCGGGCGCCCCGCGGAGGGCGGCTTGCAAACGGAAGTCCGGCAGCTGAAGGACGGCGAACATGTTTCAGGCGGTCCGGGCGAGGGATTCTTCGCCGCCGGCCAGTTGTTGTCGGAGCACGGTGAAGTCCAGGCCGGCGAGCCGTTCGGCGACGGATTGCTCCAGGCCTTCCAGACCGGTTTTGCGCCGGAGTTGCACCCGCACGGTGGCGCCGTTGACGAAGGGCTGGGCGGTGAGCACGAGCAACGTGGTGCGGTGCTGCTCGCGCAGGCGGCCGAAGCGGTGCCACACGCTGCCGGAAAGCCGGCGCAGCTCCGCGGCGGGGTTCAGCTTCAGGTCGAGCACCACCAGCGGGAAGTTGCGGTCGCGCAGCAGCAGGTCGGTCGCCGCCACGGCCTCGGCGGCGGTGCGGCAGCGCATCCAGAGCAGGCGCGCGAGTTCGGCCGGTTCCGCCGCGTCGGCGTCAAAGCTGTCCGCCCCGTCCACCAGGGCCACGAAGCGGCCGTCCGCGGCGGCCTGCCGCAGCAGGGTGTGCAGCACTTCCGCGGTGCCGGTGCCGGTCAGCTCGGCGGTTTCGCCCACGGGCAGGCCGCCTTCCAGGGCGGCGTCGAGCGCGGGCACGCCGGTGGCCAGCACCGCCCGCGGCGCCACGGGGGCGAACCCCAGCCGGGCACGCGGCAGCCGCTCCCGCAGGAGCTGTCGCAGATCGACGATGGAGGCGGGAACCGGCATGAGGCTGAAACGTCCCGGGACGCACCCCACAGCGTAGGCACCACCCCGACCCCGGGAATCCCGGAGCGAGCCGAGTTATTCACAGCGGGTCGGACATCGGCGGGCGGAGGGCGGCGGGGGAGAAGCGAGGGGGATTTCCCGGCTCCGGCATGAGCGGCGGAAAAACACCCGCCTCGGGTGTGGCCGGAAGTCCGGTGAGCGGGGCCTCTTGAGGGTGACCGACGTGGGGGAAAAGTGGTGCCAGAGGGGAGAATCGAACCCTCGTGATTATTACCAAAGCGGTTTCATGAGGAAATCCCATGATTCAAGGGCCCAAGTGAGGGGAAACAACACCATTCCAGGCCACCGCTGTCAGCGGCGGGATGAAAGCGGGGTAAAGATGGCGGTTTGAAAGTCCCGTTTACTTCGGCTGGATTTCCTTCCGGCTCTTGAGTTCAAAGCACTTCTTCCTTCTTCGGTCTGGATCTTCTTCCCTTCGTTTTTGGTTTCCAAGATGGCGCATTTTGCCCGGGGTGCGGGTGACGATGAGTCGCCCGCTTACTGGCCGCCGCAAGTGTCTTTGTTGCAACACGTTCTTCGTTCCTGCCCCCCGGACAAAGGAGCGCCAACGTTATTGTTCGAAGGCCGAGTG
Source organism: Kapaibacterium sp. (SeqCode) (assembly GCA_044339945.1). GTDB lineage: Bacteria > Verrucomicrobiota > Verrucomicrobiia > Limisphaerales > UBA9464 > CAIWAH01. The sequence goes on along the minus strand of JBIIUN010000025.1, from coordinate 2,498 downwards.
TCGACGGGCCAGCAAGCTCTCCAGCCAGTGTCTATATGTGGGACCCCTTTACGAAGCCTTGACCCGCAGACCCTGGCGGACTGGACTGCTTCGCGAACGCGGTCGGCGGCGCGGCGGCCGAGAAAGTCGAGATGCAAGAAAGGCGAGCTTCGGGCAGGAGCCTTCACCCAGATTTCCTGGCCTACTTGGTCGGTGCCCCCGCTGCGTGCCAGGCTTTCAGTTTCCCGATTGCCCGGCTGTCGGAGCCGCGGATCAGGCCGATTCGTCCGGTGGCGTCGGCGGGCAGGCTGAAACACTCGATCAGGATGTCGTCGAGATAGAATTCCAACAGGGTTTCTTTCAGCAGCAGTCGAAAGGTGGTCTGGCGGCCGAAAGTCATCTCTCGATCGACCCGTTTTTCGGCCTTAAATTCCGTGCCATTGGCGCGGATCGAGCCCAGTTCGGCTGCGCCACGAGCGTCGAGCAGGACGGCCGATCCGCGACTGTCGCCGCATTCGATATACAGCCCGCGCCGAGGCGAGTCGGCCTTGTCCGGCAGTTTCAGCGTGCCCTCCAGGAGCATTCCGCCTTGGATGTCGAAGGTATTGCCGAGCATGGCGATCGTCGCTTGTTCGCCCGGCGCAGCGTTGGGGGATGTCACTTCGATAGGCACGTGCTTCAACTTCTCATTCCCCTTCCACCACCCCAACCTCAAGACGCCTTCGTCGTCGACCACGGCCGACTTCAGCGGGCTGAAGTAAACCTGCCGGCCTCCGAATCCTGGGGCCGGCTTGGAGGAACTTGCGTGATGGTTGACCAAGAGGCTGTGGGGTGTGCGCAGGAATCGCGTGAAATATGTGTGTCCGGAGAGCAGGCGGAAGTTCTTCCTGGCTGGGAGGAAGGGGCCTTGCGGTTGGTCGGCGATCAGGGTTCGCATGACGAAGTCGTGGCCCTGCATCATGTAGAATTTCCCGCCGATCTTCTCGACGCCGCCGATCTCGCCCTGCACGACGCCGGGGGTTTTGGGCGGCGGCAGGGCTTCCCACCGCACACCGTCTGGCGATTGGCCGAAGCCTACCGTCCCGCCCGTCTCCGCTTTGGGGGTGGCGGTCCAATAGCCATACAGTCCGCCGCCGGGCCGCGGGATGGCGGAGATGCAGTCCCAGGCGCCGCCCGGTTCATACCACCGGGAGTCCGGCACGAAACCATACTTTGCCCGCTCGAGCCATCTCCAGTGGATCAGGTCGGTCGACTCACCGAACAGGATTGTCTTTGGGGGGAATCCGTTTTTCAGCCGCGAGGACAGGTCGAGACTTCCCTCGGCCGTATCGTGGCCGGGGAAAGTTAGGACGAAGTGGGTGAAGAACTTCCCGTCCTTCTCATAGTTGGGCGATTTCCAGGTCGAGCCGCTCCCCACGCACATGGCCTGGGGATCCATCGAGAACACCGGGCCGATTTCCTTCCAGTGGACGCCGTCGGGAGAAACGGCCATCGACACGTTGTCCCACAGGTCATTGCCCGAAATGCCCAGATAGTAGAGGTAATAAGTGCCCTCGTGAAAACACATCCAAGTGTCCCACATGTTGCCCGTCCGAGGCGAGCGGGCCTTGTAGAACATGCTCTGCACGGCGAAGGGTGGTCGGCTGGCTGGCAGGAGTTTGTCGAGGAAGGGCGACGCTTTTTGGAGGGGCGTCGTCCCGGTCCCGCCCTGGGCGGCATGAGCCAACTGGGCGGTGACGCTCGTGCCCCCCAGCAGGCCGACGATGACGACGGCACCGAAAACCCAGAGATTCGATTGTTTCATCGCGATCCTAATCTATTTTCCAAGTTGGATTTACTCATGGGAATCTGCTTTTTCAAGCGGTCAGAGCATGCCTGAGCTAGGAGGGCGCGTCGAGTCAGGGAGCTCTCCTCTTTTCAGGTCTTGGTCCGTAATGCCTGGCCTGCCGGCGGACCGCGAGCCGCTGGCTCCTCCCACAGTCCGCAGTGCAGGAGAATCTTCTCAATCTCTGGGCGCGCAACGCCGGCAGCGCGCAGCTCGCGTGGTCCGCCGATCATGGCGCGACTTGGCGGAGAACGGGGATCACCAAGGCCATCCACAGTGTGATTGCTCGCAAGAATTTGCTCTTGGTCGCGACGGGCATGAGGAAATTATCCTACGCAATGATCTGTTTTAGCACTTCGCCGCCGATGTCGGTGAGTCGGCGAATGCGGCCGGCGTAATGATAGGTCAGGTTCTCTTCGTCGAGGCCAAGCAGATTGAGGAGGGTCGCATGCACGTCCCGGATCGGGATCGGTTGGTCCGCGGCGCAGAGACTGAAGTCGTCGGTCTCGCCGGCCGTGGCGCCGCCTTTCACATCGCCGCCCGCCATCCACATGCACAGGGCGTGGCCGTTGTGGTCGCGTCCGACCTTTTCGCCGACGCTCCCATTGACGAACGACGTGCGTCCCATCTCAGAGGCCCAGACGACGAGCGTTTCGTCGAGAAGCCCGCGTCGCTTCAGGTCGGCCAGCAGTCC
>JBIIUN010000302.1:0-6461 GCA_044339945.1 Kapaibacterium sp. (SeqCode) | reverse complement strand
CGTGACGGCGGACTTCAACGTCTGGCGGCCCATCAATCTGGCCCCCGCGGGCGGCGTGTTGCCGGTGGTGCAGTTCACCGTGTCGCTCCAGATTGAGGCCTCGTCCGAGGGTCTGGTTCCGGACGCGTTTCGTTGGAGCGTCTACAATGCTTCGGAGCAACGCCTGTTCAGCCTCGATTTCGACAACGCCACCCGGGAAATCGGCGCCATCCTCGACGACGGTTCGGCAACCCAGGGCCCGCCGCTGCGCCCCAGCGGACTGCTCTTCCGCAACGGCGAACCCTACGACCTGGAGGTGCTGCTCAATTTCCAGCGCAACCTGTGGACCGCGAAGCTCAACGGCCAAGTGGTGATCAATGCGCTGCCCATCACGACCAAGAACGCGGCCCGAACCCTGGGCGACGTGGATGCGGTGTGGTTGATCCGCGAGCCGGGCAAACCCGGCGACAACTTCATGATCTTCGACGACTACCGGATCGTCGCCACGCCGCTGGAGGAGATTCCGCCCACGCTCGAGGTGATCGGCCTGATCCAGCCGAGCGGCGCATTCGCCGTGCGTGTGCTGGGCGAGCCCGGCGTGAAGTATCAGCTGGAAGTCATGGACGGCGACCAGTGGACCCCGGTCGCCAGCGGCACGGCCCAGAGCCCGGACGGTTACGTGGACTTGCAGGATGCCACCGCCAAGGATTGGGCGGACGGGCTCTACCGCGCGGTCAGCATGCCGTGAAACCTTCGCTGCCGTTCGGTTGAGAAATCAGTCCAAGCCGCACGCGAGCTTGGCCCGCTTCAACGTCCGCTGGGCGACGGCCCGCGCCTTTTCGGCGCCTTCATTCAGGACTTGGTTCACGTAGTCCAAGTTGGCCGCCAGTTCGGCCCGCCGGGCGCGCGCTGGGGCGAAGTAGTTCCAGTAGCGCTCGAAGAACGCCTTCTTGAGGCTGCCGTAACCGTAACCGCCGGCGCGCAAGAGGGCTTCCTGATTCGCGCCTTCGGCCGGGTCGAGCAGCTTGAACAACTGGATCACCAGGTTCTTCTCGGCGTCGGCCTTCGGTTCTTCCGGCGTGCGTGAATCCATCACGATGCCCATGACCTTCTTCTTGGTCGCCTTTTCCTCGCCGAAGATCTCGATCGTGTTGCCGTAGCTCTTGCTCATCTTCTGGCCGTCGAGACCGGGCACCACGGCGACTTCCTCCCGGATGCGCGGCTCGGGCACGACGAAGGTGTCGCCGTAGGCGTGGTTGAACTTGATCGCGATGTCGCGGGTGACCTCGAGGTGCTGCTTCTGGTCCTTGCCCACGGGCACGACGTTCGAGTCGTAGAGCAGGATGTCCGCGGCCATCAGCACGGGATAGGCGAACAGGCCGTGGTTCACCGCGCCGATCTCGTCGCCGAGGCGGGCCGCCTTGTCCTTGAAGCTGTGGCAACGTTCCAGCAAGCCCATCGGCGTCACCGTGGACAGGATCCACGCCAACTCCGTGTGCTCCGGCGTATCCGACTGCTTCCAGAAGACGCAGCGCTTCGGGTCCAGCCCGCAGGCGAGAAAGTCCAGCGCCACGTCGAGCGAGAATTGCCGGCGCAACTGGGCGTCGGCGAGCGAGGTCATCGAGTGGTAGTTGGCGATGAAGTAGAACGCCTCCCCCTCGTCCTGGAGCTGGATGGCCGGCAGCATGGCGCCGAAGTAATTGCCCAGATGCAGCGCGCCGCTCGGCTGGATGCCCGTCAAGATTCGCATGGGCGGAGCGTGCCGGACTGAAGGGCGCCGAATCAAGTTGGCCCGCAGCGGAACCTCCGCTCCCCGAAACCGGGCGGTTTCCCACACGACGCTTGTCGGGACCACCTTCGCCGCTACATTCCGCGCCCACCAAGATGCAGCCTGCCAGCAAATCACTGAAGATGGTCACCTGTCCGCACTGTTCGGCCAGGTCCTTCATCTCCGGCGCGCTCGCGCCGCTGGAAGAGGCGCCGTGCTCGAAGTGCGGCAAGGGGCTGATGATGCCGATGCAACTGCGCCAGTTCGAGCTGCGCAGCAAGATCGCCTCGGGCGGGATGGGCACCGTCTATCGCGCCTGGGACACGACGCTCGGCCGGGAAGTGGCGGTGAAGCTGATGAAGGAGGAGTTCGCCAGCGACGAAAACGCAGTGAACGCCTTTGCGGCGGAGGCCCGGGCCTGCGCCCAGCTCAATCACACAAACATCATTCACATCCACACCTTCGACCAGGAGGGCTCGCACAAGTATCTGGTCATGGAGATCGCCGACGCCGGCTGCCTCGATAGCCGGATCGAGGAACGGAAGCGCGTCGCCGAACTCGACGTGCTCGACACCGGCATCAAGCTGACCGGCGCCCTGTCGACCGCGCTGAAACACGGGCTGCTGCACCTGGACATCAAGCCCGGCAACATCCTCTTCAACGGGGATGGCGAACCCAAGCTGGTGGACTTCGGCCTGTCCCGGAAAACGGACGCCGAAACCGACGCCTACGCGCCCGTCTTCGGCACCCCGTATTACATCGCGCCCGAACGTGTCCAGCAGACCGGCGAGAGTTTCCTGAGCGACATGTATTCGCTGGCCGGCACCCTTTACCACGCCTTGGTCGGCCACGTTCCGTTCGAGGCGCCAACCGTCGAGGAAGTGGTCGCCGCCCAGGTCCACACGGCCCTGACGCCGGCCCACGAGGTCGCCACCGACATCACGGTGCCCACGAGCGAGGCCCTGTCGCGCGCCATGGCCAAGAGCCCGGCGGACCGGTTCCAGAGCTACGAGGAATTCCGTATGGCCCTGGAAGCCGCCCGCAGCCAGTTGCTCATCAGCCAACTGTCCGGGCAACAGTCCCCCGCCCCGCTCGCCGAAAAATCCGGCGTGCGCGGCTGGTGGCGGCGGTGAGGCCAGTGATCAGCAGGCCAGCAATCAGTGTTCAGCGATCAGCCGGAGCGCTGACCGATCACTGAATACTGATTACTGAATACTTTCCTCCCTCCGCCCGCTGCCGGACAATCCCGCCGTGCAGAATCCGATCATCGTCGCGCTGGACGTTGCCTCCGCGGACAAGGCCCTGACCCTCGCCCGGGAGGTCGCCCCCTTTGTCGGGGCCTTCAAGGTGGGCAAGGAACTGTTCGTGTCCGCCGGCCCGGAATTTGTCCGGCAACTGCGCGCCACCGGTGCCAGCGTCTTCCTCGACCTGAAGTTCCACGACATCCCCAACACCGTCGCCAAGGCCGTCGCCGCCGCCACCCGGCTCGACGTGCAGATGCTGACCATTCACACGAGCGGCGGGAGCGAGATGATGCGGGCCGCCGAAAAGGCCGCCCAAGACACCGCCCGGGAACTCGGCCGCCCCGCCCCCCTCGTCCTCGGCGTGACCGTGCTCACCAGCATGGATTCCGCGGCGCTCGGCGAACTCGGTGGCGAGACCGACGTGGCCGCCCAGGTGGAACGCTTGGCCCGCCTTGCCGCGGCCAGCGGATTGCGTGGACTGGTCTGTTCGCCCTTGGAACTCGTCGCCCTCCGGAAGTTCCTGCCCCCGGCGATGCAACTCGTGACGCCAGGCATCCGCACCGGCGCCGAAAAGGCCGACGACCAGAAACGCACGCTCTCGCCCCGGGAAGCCATGGCGGCCGGCGCCAGTTGGCTGGTGATCGGCCGCCCCATCTACGCGGCCACCAAACCGGCCGAGGCGGCGGCGGCAATTTTAGGCTCGCTAGGGTAACTCTTGAACCCGCCCGGCAGCCTCTCGCGGATTCGCCAAGTTCAGCCAAGGGGCATTTCCGCCGAACTGCACCCTCACCTCCAAGGTTCGGGCTAGCTACCCCACGGAGGCGGGTGGCGATGAACCGACCGGCGGAGATTCACGGAGCATCCGATGACAGTTCCCGCCGGTCGCGCCCGGTCAGATGGTGGCGGAGCCTCATTCGTCCTCAGCATTTTCGCCCTTCTTCTCGGAGAGCGCCTCGATACCCCGCAAGGCAACCACGGTGACCACGATGCCCACACCGAGAAGCACTGCCAGGCCGGACGGACTCTTGGCCCAGGGAATCAAGTCGAGGAGCGTCCAGACACTCCTGAAGATCAGGATGGAAGCTCCAATCAGCACCATCTCCAGCCAGATGATTTTTTTCATATCCGAGATTTTGGCCCGCGCGTTTCCAAGGGCGACTTCGAACGTAAACCCAGGCGAGGGCGGCCCCCAAATTCCTAGGTTACCTTCATTCCCACGGCGGGGATCGCAACTGCCCTCGTTGAATCTCGGCGGCGAACCGGCGCGGCTAGACCAGTTGCCGGCCGGCGAAGCCGGTTTCCAGTTCGTGCCAGTAGGTAATGTCGGTCTCACCTTCCTGCCAGCAGAGGAAGATTTCGCGGTCGCCCCGCAGGGCCGGGAAATCGAGCAGGCCGCGGGCAAGGTCCTTGATCTGGATTTCCAAGGCTTCGAACTCGCCCAGCAATTCCCGCATCCGCGCGAGGTCGCGCAATTGGTCGTTGATCCGTTCGCCCCCTAGGTCGCGGCCCTCGGCGAAAAGCCCGGCGTTCCGTTCGGAGCCACGTTCGACCACTTGCTGGAGGTGGCGGATCTCACCGAGCCAGTTCTGCACCCGCGGCAAAAGCGCCCGCGCCTCGGCCAACGTGTAGTGCCGCTGAAACCGATGTCCCGCGTTCACGGAGTTTCCTCCAGCTTCCGCTTCACCGCCTCGCTGGGTTCCACCGCCAACGATTTCTGCCAAGCCTCCCGGGCTTCGGGCAGCCGCCCGAGGGCTTTCAGCACGTCGCCGAGGTGGTCGAATACGGTCGCGTCGGATTCCTTCAGGAGTTCGACCGCCTTTTGCAGCGGCGGCAGGGCCTCGGCGGGCTTCTTCAACTGGAACAGGACCCAGCCGAGACTGTCGAGGTAGGCCGGATTCTCGGGTTCCGCCTTCACGGCCCGTTCGATCATGTCGCGGGCGATCTGCAGGTTGATGCCCCGCTCCGCCCACATGTAGCCGAGATGGTTCAAGGCTTCGTCGAATTCCGGATCGAGCATCAGTGACTGCTCCAAGGCCATCACCGCATCGTCGAAATGGCCCGCCCGTTCGAGCATGGAACCCAGTTGCAGGTAGAAGCGATGGTCGAGCAGTTGGGGGGCTTTTTCCCGCGCGATCTTTTCCGCGCTGGTGAAACGTTCCCGGGACTGGTCGAATTCCTTGAGGTTGGCGTGGCACAGCGCGGCGAGGAATTCGCCCCGGAAATCCGGCCCGAACCGGCTGCGGGCCTTGTCGAGTGAGCCGAGGGCTTCGCGGTGCTTGCCTTCGCTCATCTGGGCGGTGGCCAGGTCCGCGTAGGCGGCCTCGAATTCCGGATTGAGCAGCAGCGACCGCTCCAGCGCGCCGGCGGCCCGGGGAAAATCCCGTTGTTCGAGGGCGATGATCCCCAGGAAGTAGTGCGGCGCCGGGTTGGCCGGATTCGACCGGGCCATCTCCTGGAACTGCCGGCGGGCTTCGTCGAGCCGGCCGGAACGCAGATAGAGTTCGGCCAGGCGCGCCGTCACCTGCGGATCCGCGGCGCCCGACTCCACCAAGCCTCGCAGGACCGCTTCGGCCCGTCCGGAGTCGCCAATGGACAAGTAGCCGTCAGCCAGGCGTCGCAGGAGCGCGGGGTCCGACGGTTTCGCGGCCGACACCTTGGCGAGGCATTCCCGCGCGCGGGCGGTCGCCGATTCCTTGAGGCCGGATTCCGCCTGGGCGATTCGCCCGTATAGTGCGGCCAAATCCAGCCACGCGACTGTCGAAACCACCTTCTGCCGGGAGGCGGTTTCGACGACCTTCAGTGCCTCGGCGGGTTGCTTCTGCTGGAGCAGAATCTGCGCGAGCATCGCGTAGTGCCCGAGCTGGGTGGGTTCCTGCCGGATCAACTCGCGGTAAGTGGCCAACGCGGTCTCAATGCGACCCACCTGCACGCAGGCGAGACCAAACATGACCCGGAGCTGGGCTGAGACCCCGGGCAGCTTCACGCTGCGCTCGAGGATTTCGAACGCCTTCTGGGGTTGCTCCCGCGCCATGAAACGCCGTGACACCTCCAAGGCCAGCGCCTCGTTGCCCGGGTCCTTTTCCAGCGATCGGACGAAGTGCGCCAAAGCCGCGGCATTATCGTCGCGGGCCTGCTCGACCACCCCCGCGGAAAAAGCCGCCAAGGCCTGGGCCCGGGCCTCCAATTCCGCGTCGTTCAGTCGGGGAATGGCATCCCCCCCCGCAGTCGCCGACTGCGGCGCGCGGGCGGTGCGGCAACCGGAACCGGCCAAGAGGCAGGCCAGCAGCAGACCCGCCGTGGCCGCAGGATTCAGCGCAAAAGAGCGGGGCATATGGGCAAAGAAAAACGCGACCCCGGGCAGGCGGGGCCGCGCTGAAAGTGCATGTTGTCGCGAAGCGGGAACGGCGCGCGCCGTCCGTTACTTCTGCCAGGTGCGCTTCTTGTGGCGATTGAGGCGCAGCTTCTTGCGG
>JBIIUN010000022.1:0-21069 GCA_044339945.1 Kapaibacterium sp. (SeqCode) | reverse complement strand
GTGCTCGACGTCGATGCAGGTCATCTTCGCGCGGTCGACGCCGGCGTGGGCCAGGACGATGTCGAGCGCCTTGTTGGCGTCGGGATGGACGCCGAGGTTTTTCCCAATGAGGTGCTTCGGCTCGGTGATGTCCTTCGACTTGAGGCTCATCAGGCAGAACGGACTGCCTTGGAACATGGTGGCGAAAGCCTTGATCGGAAGCCCTTCGGCGCGGGCGTTGATGAGCACGCCGCTTTCCGAACAGCCGATCCAGTTGGTTCCGGCGGCGACGTTCTCGGCGACCAGCATCTCCTTGTCGACGGGAAGGATGGTCACATCCAAGCCGGCTTCGGCGTAGAAGCCGCGTTCCTTGGCCAGCAGCAGGCCGGCGAACTGGACGTTCTTCTTCCAGTCCAGCTGCATCGTGATGGGGATGAGCTTCTGAGCGGCGACGGCCGAGGTTTGCAGGGCGAGTCCGACTGCGAATGCGAGAATGGGCAACAGCACCTTCATTTCACGATCTCCACGATGATGGTTTCTTCCGGAGCGACGGCGTATTGCGCCTGAAGCTCGGTCACTTGGGCAAAGGTCTCGCCAATGACCCGGCGCGCGGGAATCGAGAAGCTCATGGCGGGTTCGTCGAATGGATACGGATCAAGACTGAAGCGTCGCGGGCCGACGCGTTTCACGGCCACGGTCTGGAACCCGCCCGCCTTGGTCGGCAACGCATGGAGCAGCGAGGCCGGGCCGTCGAAGTCGACGCACGAGAGCAGCGAAAGATTGTCGCAGGCCTGGAGCAGGCAGAAGTGCTGGCGGAGCATTTCGGCCGAGAGATCGGTGTCGGAATACTTGCCGGAGTCGCCGCAGATCGCGCGGAGTTCCATCTGCCGATCGCGCTGACGCGCGACGAACGCGTCGAGCAACGGCAGTTCGGCCGGCTTTATCGTGGTGCGGTCCGCATGCTCGGTCAGAAGGTTGCACGTGTGCATCGAGATCAGGATCGCGGCGTAGGGATTGCGGACGGCGACGACTTCGAGCGCGTTGCCGCGGACACCGAGGTAGTCCTGGAGATCGATCTCCTCGAAGGCCGTGTATTTCCCGACGAGATCGGCGCCGAACGCGCTGGGCTTACCCACGCGGGTGACGAGCGGCTTCTTGTCGCGCTCGGCCCAGCCGTCGTCGTGGCTGGCGATGCCGTGGATCACATCGTCGCGCGGCTCGGGCGGGCGGAAGAGCTCGTTGCCCCAATGCTTGGCGAACTCGCCGGCCAGCTTCGCGTGGTCGGGGTGGCGGATCAGATACCAGCCATCAGATGAACGTTGGCGCAGCATGGATTACTCGGCGTCGGGTTTCATGGCGGACGCGTGCCAGTTGTGGAGGAAGAGCCACTCGAAGAAGACGACGCTGAAGAAGAAGCACGAGCCCAGCGCGGCGCAGGCGATGACGAGCGCGAAGAGGTAGTCGGTCTGGAGCTGGCTGTTTGCGTAGATGATCGAGTAGCCGAGCCCGCCTTCGCCCACGGCGGCCGAGCTGGCGAACATTTCGCCGGTGAACGCGCCGATGACCGAAAGGCCGCTGGAGATGCGCAGGCCGACGAAGAAGTTCGGGATGGCGTGCGGGAACCGCAGCTTGAAGAGCATCTGCGCGCGCGTGGCGTTGCTCATGCGGAAAAGGTTCAGGAGATTCTGGTCCACGCTGATCAGGCCCTGCGTGGTGTTCGCGATGATGGGAAAGAGGCAGATGATGAAGACAATCAGGACGATCGACTTCAGCCCGCTGCCGAACCACATCAGGATGAGCGGCGCGACGGCGAGGATCGGGACGGTCTGGAGCAGGATGGTGTAGGGGAACATGCACCGCCGTATGACGGCCGACTGCGCCAGAACAAAGGCGACGAGCACACCGCCGATGACGCTGGCGATGAAGCCGATCCCAGCCTCGGCCGCCGAGATGCGGACGGCGGAGAAGAGGTTGTCCCGCTTCTCGATGCCGGCGCTGAGCACGCGCAGCGGATCCGGCAGGATGTAGGCGGGCACCTCGAAGACCTTCGTGCCGAAGTGCCACGCGAGCAGCACCACGACGAAGACGCCGACGGGCCAGCCCAGCTGGAGCAGGAAGCGTTTCACGGTTTGCCTCCCTTCGCTTCGAGGCAGATGTCACGTAGCGCCTGCGAAACCTGGCCGACCATGTCGAGGAATGCCGGTTCGCTGCGCAGGTTGGGCAGGCGCGGAAAGGGAAACGGGATCGTGATGTCGCGGCGGATGCGGCCCGGCTTGGCCTGAAGCACGACGACGCGGGTGGAAAGGAACACGGCTTCGGCGACCGAGTGGGTGACGAAGAGCGCGGTCCACTTCTGTTCCTCGCGTAGCCTCAAAAGCTCCTCGTTCAGGTAGTCGCGCGTCATCTCATCGAGCGCGCCGAAGGGTTCATCCATCAACAGCAGCTTCGGCCGTGTCGCGAGCGCGCGCGCGATCGAGACGCGCATCTTCATGCCGCCGGAAAGCTGCCGCGGGTAGTGATTCGCGACGTCCGAGAGGCCGACGAGCTTGAGCAGTTCGACGGCCTTGCTGCGGCGCTGCGGCGCGGTCATGGCGCCTTCGAGTTCCAGGCCGAGCTCGATGTTGCCGACGACGGTGCGCCACGGCAGGAGCGTCGCATCCTGGAAGATGAACGACATGAGCTCCCGGGCATTGTCCGGCTTCATGCCATCCACTGTGATGTCGCCGCCGGAGATGGAGCTGAGTCCCGAGACGAGCTTGAGCAACGTGGATTTTCCGCAACCCGACGGGCCGATCAGGCTGACGAAATCTCCCGGGGCCACGTCCACGGAGACATTGTCCAGCACGGTGACGCCGTTGCTGAAACGCTTCGTCAACCCGGCGACGGAGACGAAGGGTTTCGTCTCGGTTTCAACGGCCGCGGCTGGAGTTGGAAGCGTGGCGGTCATCGTCAGGTCGCGAGGGCGAATTCGATGGAGGACGGCGCTTCGGGCGTATGCAGGACCTGCTGCATGGCCTTCTTCCAATCACGCGGCGTGGCCTTGGCAGGATGGATGTCCGAGCCGGGATGGCGGTCGTAGAGCGGGAAGGCCGAACTGGCGATCTCGACGCGGATGCGTTCCCCGGCCGCGAAGACACAGGACGTGGCTTCGAGCGGAAACTCCCAGCAGTTCACCGCGTCCGCCTGGTGGCCGCCTTTCGGAAAGAGGAACGACGACCGGGCCGCGCCGATGGAGATGTTCGACGCACGGCCGTCTTTGCCGACCTTGACCAGCTTGGCCACGAGATCGGTTTCGTCGCGGGACGACTGGGCGAAGATGCGGATCTTGGGCGAGCCGTAGACGTGGAGCGGCTGGGCCAGTTCCGGCGAAGTGTAGACGAGCAGGTTGTTGCCAAGCTCCAGCCGGTTCTGAGCGAAGCAGCCCTGCATCGACGCGGGACCGCCGGGCGCCATGACCGGGACTTCCGGATCGTGGACGAACGTGTCGCGGGGTTCTTCCGTCGTCGGCTTTGCCAATGAGAGTTGGCCCGTGCCCTTTGATGAGTTCGCTCGGTCCGAGCTGCGGAGGAACCACGTCTGCGACGGCGTCGAAGTAAAGCCAGGCCAGCTCTTCGGTTGGTGCCAGTCGTTCGCGCCGAGGGCGAAGAGGTTGAGCTTCGGCTCCTGCGCAAACTCGCCGGAGTCCTTCAGCCAATGGTTGAACCAACGAAGCAACAGCGCGTCTGTGTCGAGGAGCGCCTTCGGTCCGAAGTCGACTTCGCCGACGGAGTTGCCCCACGGAATGTGCGTCCATGGACCGGCCACGAGGTATTGGTTGTCGCGGGCGAACTCGGACCCGGCATGGCGCGCGAGGTTCTCGAAGAGGTCGATGCTCCCGTGGAGATACATGTCATACCACCCGATGACGTGCAGCGCGGGCAGCGTGATGTCGCTCCAGCGGCGGCTGAGATCCTGGGACGACCAGTAGGTGTCGTGCTGCTGGTGGGTGATCCAGTCGCGATAGTAGCTGGGGAGACCCTTGGCTTTCAGGTGCGGCAATTCACCGTAGGGCGCGGCCTGGTAGGTGGGCGCGAGATTGGCCCAGGCGGCGTCAAGGGCGGCGCCGGGTTTCTTCAGCTTCAGATGATGCGCGTCGCCCCGGAGCATCTGCGTGGCCCAGCCGATGGCGCCGGCGAGTCGCAGCACGCCGTGGTGGTAGAACCAGCCGTGATACAGGTCACCGGCCGTCTGGGCGGGTGCGATGCACTTGAGCGCCTTCGGTCGTTCGGCGGCGGCAAGGAGCTGGGTGGTTCCCTGGTAGGAGAAGCCATACATGCCGATGCGGCCGTTGCATTCGGGCCGCTTAGCCAACCAGTCGATCGTCTCCGCGCCGTCCTTGCCCTCGTGTAGGAACGGGTAGAAACGTCCGCCGGAATCGCCCCGGCCGCGCACGTCCTGGATGACGACGTTGTAGCCGTGCCGCGCAAACCAGATCGGATGCGCGCAGACAACGGTCGTGGCGATGTCGCGACCGTAGGGTTGGCGAACAAGCAGTGTAGGGGCCGGGGAATCGCCGGCAGGATAGTAGTGGTCGGAGACGAGGACGGTGCCGTCCTTCAACTTGAACTTCACCCCGCGTTCCACCGTGACGCCATTCCCGCAATCGACACGCACGGCACCGGCGGTCGCATTGCGACCTCCGAGCGTTTTGGCGGTCGATGATTTCGCGGCGGACTTGGTCACAGCTTCAGCAGATTCTCGTAGGCGTGCATTTCGGTGAGAGCGGCGGCGACGCGGGTCGACATTTCATCGCACCATTTGAGGCCCTTCTCGGCGGTCGATGGATTCGGGTCGCCCATGACGCCGCTGGGCGCGATGTCGCGGGTGAGCCAGGCGTAGGTGGCGTAGGCGAACTCGGGCTTGAGCACGCCGGGGTCGCCGACCTTGGCGATGTAGTTGATCGTGTATTTGTCCGTGTGGACCAGCTCGGGCGTGGCTGCTAGCAGGAGCGATGTCTCCACCTCTCCGGCGTGGAAGCCATACTTGGCCTCCTGTTCGCCGAGGCCGGAAGCACCGCCGCCGCCGAAGAGGCAGAAGACGCGCAGACCGAACTCCGCCCGGAGATCGCGGGCCATGACGTCGATGACCGAGTGGTTTCCGCCGTGGCTGTTGAAGAAAACGATCTTCTTGAACCCTCCCGCGTGGAGGCTTTCCGCGAGATCATGGAGCACGGCCATGAAGGTGTTCCGGTTCAGGGAAAGCGTTCCCGGGAAACCGATGTGTTCGTTGCTCTTGCCGTAACAGACGGGCGCGGCGGCGTAGACCGGGAGGTCCTTGGGCAATTTCCGCAACGCGTGGCCGAGGATGTAGTTGTTGAGCAGCGTGTCCGTCGCGAGCGGCAGATGGTGGCCGTGCTGTTCGATGGCCGCGGTCGGGATGATGACGAGCGACCTCTCCTTGTTCAGCGCCTCCACCTGTTTCCACGTGAAGTAGGGCAGGAAGCGTTCATCGGGAATCCAGGTTTTCATGCGGGGAGCGGTTCGGCAGTGGAGACGGGTTTGAAGCCGATCATCTTTCCAGGATTGAGCAGGCCGCGCGGATCGTAGGCGGTCTTGGCCACGAGCTTGGCGTCGTCCGGCCGCCAACGGCCGCTGCCTTCAAGGTAGTTGATGTGCGGATTGGCCACGCCCACGCCGATCTCGCCGCAGTAGGCGATGATCTCCTGGAGCCGTTCCTCGGTGGTGAAGCGGACGATCGGAATGCTGCCGGGCCCGACGACGCCGGCGGACTTGGCGAACTCGATGTGGAAGAGGAACTCGTCGCCGAACTTGGCCTTAAGCAGGTGCATCTGCTCGCGAGCGCGCTTAGCGTCGAAACCGCATTGGAGGTAGGTCAGCGAGGGATCGCCCTTCAACGCCCAGAGCGTTGTGTGGTTCCACGTGTAGTCGGAGAGCTGGGCTCCGCGGCGCGGTTCCGCATAGGGCGCGCAGTAAACAACCCTGCCACCGGCGGACTCGGCCGCGCGGCTGAGGCGTTCCAGTTGGTCGTCGACGATCTCGAAGAAGGCGAGCGCCTTGCCGGGCTCGATCCACTTGAGCAGCGGCGTGAACCATTGCGGGATCGGCCATTCGAAACAGGTGACAAGACGTTTGCGGAAGGACTCGTTCTGCGCGGCGGCTTCGGTGAAGGAGAAACACTTGTCGAAGGTGTCGAAGCTGACCGCGAGCTGGGCCCAGTTGAACTTGGGCGCGAGATGGAATTCCACCTTCACCAGCACGCCGGTCGTGCCCCATGCGTGGAGCGCCTTGAAGATGTCGGGCCCGGTCAGATGGATTTCGCGGGGCTCGGGTTCCATCGTGAGGAGGGTGATCGAGATCACCATGCCGTCGCGGATGAGCCCGTGGGTGATGGAGCCGATGCCGCCGGAGCCGCCGCAGAGGAAGCCGCCGATGGAGGCTTTCTGCACGGTGGACGGGTAACAGCGCAGTTCCCAGCCGGCCTTGCGGGCGGTGGTTTCGATCATGCCCATGCGCGCGCCGGGTTCGCACACGGCGGTGCCGTCGGGACGGATCTCCAGCACTTTGTCGAAGCCACCCATGTCGAGGACGATGCCGCCATTGGTGGGAATGCACTGGCCGTAGTTGCCCGTGCCGGCGCCGCGGACGGTGACGGGAACTCCGTTGGCAAAGGCAAAACGGAGGACGGTCTTCACCTCGTCGAGAGACTTGGGCTGGACGGCGACGTCGCCGACCTTGTCGCGGAGCTGGCGTTCGAGAATGGGCGAATACCAGTAGTAGTCCTTCGAGAGGCGGTCGATCTCGGCCGTGTTCGTCACGACGCGTCCTTCCGGCAAAATGGCCGTCAGCCCCGCGATCATCCCTTGAGTCGTCATCACTTCGTCTTACCTCTTTTGGCCGAGGTGGTTTTCCACAGGCGGATGGCGGCCTGCATCCGGGGGTCTTCAAAGATCGCGTTGCACTCGTCCTGGGCCACGGGCCCGACGACCTCGCACTTGAGGTCGCTCTTCTTCACGAGGTCCTTCGCGTAGGTGTAGATCTGGTTACAATGACGGGCCGCGTCGTCGATGGTCGCACCGAAGACGACGCGATCCACGCCGGCCCACAGCGCGGCGGCCATGCACATGGGGCACGGTTCGCAGGTCGTGTAGAGCGTGTAGCCCTTCAACGAGAGTCTCTTGAGCTTCTTGGTCGCGGCCCGCAGCGCGCGGACTTCGGCGTGCGACGTCGTGTCGAACTCCCGCGCGACGGCATTGAGCCGACGCAGAAGGCGCTTGCCCGTGGCGGTCTCGATGACGTCGGACCCAAACGGCGTCTGCGTGGGTTTGCCGAGATGCGCCGCGGTGCCTTTGGCCAGATCGAGCATGAAGGCCAGATCGGCGGCGGCGGTGGCTTTTGTATCGGGGCGAGTTGAACCCATCGCCGGCCGTGAAGCATGCGCTATTCCAAAGCAACGGCTAAGGCGCCCCGGCGGCGGAATCGTTGCTGGTTTCGGGCAATGATCGGGCGTCCGGCAGCAAGCCTGCTTCATTGCCGACATTGCCCAACCCATTCGGTCACACCCTCAAATTCAATCGGCAGGTGATCGTCCTTGGCGGGCGGATCCGGTCAAAAAAATGCAACTTCGGACAAAATTCACCAGTCTGCCTATCGGAGAACTGTCGGCGCTCATCGGCCAAGGCGTGGTCAAACCGTCCGAAGTGGCGGCGGAGGTCATCGGCGCGGCGGAGTCGATTCGCAGTTCCAACTGCTGGTTGCACTTCGATGCCGAACGGCTGCGGGCCGAGGCCGACCGGCTGGACTGGGAAATCCACACGCCGGAACGAGCAGGCCTGCTGTGTGGCATTCCGGTATCCGTGAAGGATCTCTTCGACGTCGAAGCGCAGCCGGTGACGTGTGGGTCGGGATTCTTCCGGATCCCGGGTGCGGTGGCTGCCGCCGATGCACCGTTTGTCGCCCAATGGCGCCGGTTGGGAGCGCTCTTGGCCGGCAAGACCCACCTGAACGAGTTCGCCTACGGCATAACGGGGGAGAATCCGTGGTTCGGCGACTGCACGATTCCCGGCCGGCCTGACTGCCTCACCGGCGGTTCCAGCAGTGGGGCGGCCGCCTCAGTCGTCGGAGGGGCGGCCTGCATTGGATTGGGCACGGATACCGGGGGGTCGTTGCGCGTGCCCGCCGCGTTGTGCGGCTTGGTCAGTTTCCGATCCCGGGATTGGTTCCCGGACCACCAGGGCGTCTTCCCGCTGGCGGGCTCGTTCGACACGCTGGGGTGGATGAATCGGTATCTCGGCGATGTCGGGCGCATTGCCCGAGCCCTGTTCCCGGCGGTTTTTGAGGGAAGCACTCCCGTTTCGAGGGTGCGTTTGTCGTTCCTCGAAGGGCCGCTCCTCGATGACTGTGAACTCGACGTGGCGACGGCTTCAGACGGTTTTCGGCAGCAATTGACCGAGTGCGGCTTTGAGGTAGGCCGAGAGCCTGCCGCTGGCTGGGAAGCGGCCTTCGAAATCTTTGCCCCGACCCAGGCGCGGGAAGCCTGGGGCGTCCACCAAGCCCGTCTCGAGGCGGCGCCGCAGAATTACTCCCCGGCCGTCCGCTCGCGGTTGGAGTGGGGGCGGCAAATCACGACGGAAGAGCACACTTCATTGCAGGGAAAGCGTGGCCAACTTGTCCGTCAGATGGAGCAGGCGTTTGCCGACGGCCGGCTGCTTATCCTGCCGGCGACGCCGTTCAGCCGGCTCAGGCGAGCGCAGGATCATTCCGCGGCGCGGCCGCGCCTGCTGCGGCTCACGACCCCGGCCAGCCTCGGCTGCTGGCCGGTGCTCACTGTGCCGTGGCGCCCCGGCGGCGAGGCGACGGGCATTGGTTTCCAAGTCATGGCGCCCCGCGGCGGCGAATGGCGCTTGGTGGAGTTCGCGGAACGGCTCGCAAGTTTACAGCCGGGATTGTGATGGGCGGCGACAAGGACTTTGCGTCACGCGGCAACCGCCCAGCTTGCACAAAAAATCACAGGCCACTTTTCGCTGCTCGAACCGGCGAAGATTTTTTTCCTGAGCCCATTCCCATTCCGTGATGGCGGCTGGGAATGCGCCAATTCTGGGCGAACTCGCCCAAGATCGGTGGGCCTGCGCCGGGTGAGTTCGCCGGGACAACGGCAAGCTGCGATTACGTTGGTATCCGCTCTGCTTCCGTTGGCGATGGCAGATTCTTCCGCTGCCTTGGAACGGCCAAGGCAGGATTCCTTCATACGCTTCAATCCAGAACATGAAACACCCCAGACACTCCAGTATGCGCCGCGCGCGACTCGGCGGCCTCGCCACGGTGGTGGCGGCGTCCTCGCTCCAACTCACCTCCCAAGCGCAGGCGCCGGCGCCGGCCACGGTCGCCACCAACGAGCCCGCCAAGATATTGGTCGAAGGACTTCCGATTGAGGAAACCGTGCTCCCGACCGTTCGGCCGGTTCAGTCGGTGATGGGTGATGACCGCAGTGTCTTGGAAACCCCGCGCTCGGTCAGCTTGGTCACCAAGGCGCAAATGGAAGCGCGGGCGGTGTCCCGGGCCACCGACTTCAACCAGTATTCGCCCGGCGTCTACACACCGTCCCGCTATGGCCTCGCCAACGTGCCGGTCATTCGCGGCGACCTCGGGGAAATCTACCAGAACGGCCAGCGGACCATCTACAGCCGCAACTCGTTGCTGGCCAGTTTCAACGGGGTCGAGGCCATGGACATCGTCAAGGGCCCGGGCTCGGCGGTCTACGGTCCGCAGGGGCAGGGGCCCGGCGGATACGTCAACTTCGTGACCAAGACGCCGTATTTCGACGGGTTCCACGGTGATGTGACTACGCGTCTCGGCACCTACGTGCCGGGGGGGCAGTCCTACTTCAATCCGGAGTGGGTGCTGGATTTTGGCGGACCGATCAGCGACAAGCTGGCGTATCGGGTGAGCTACCTCGGCCGCGAGGCGGAGGGTTACTACCAGAACGTGAAGGACAACACGCAGGACATCTTCGCCGCCCTGACGTGGACCCCGACGGACCAGCTCACGTTGGATTGGAACGCCCAGTTCTACACCTCGCGCTTCAATGAAGTCATCGGCATCAACCGGGTGACCCAGGAGCTGATCGATGACTGGATCTACATCGCCGGTCCGGTCCAGCCCAACAACGTGTTTGGTGCGCCGATCACGTCCGGGCCGTTCTTCGCACTGCTGGATCCGGCCCAGGCGCGACGGGTCCACGTCTATCCTTACCAGACGATCAACGCGCCCTTCGACAGCGCGGCCGGGCACAAGTTTTCCTCGCAGCTGACGACCACCTACACGATCAGCGAGACCGCGAAGGTCATCAATCGTTCCTACGGCGAGATGCAGGAGAGCCGAAAGCTTTCCGGTTATGGTTATACGGAGTGGGTTCCCGAGAACTGGATGATCAACAACCGGACAGAGTTCCACAAGGAGTTCACCCCGTCCCTCGGCGAGAAGGAAATCCCGATCAAGACGATCTCGGGCGTGGATCTGCGTTATTCGAGCCTGCTGTCCTACCAGGACTTCTCGACGGAGCCGTTCTTCCTCTATGACGTAACCGCGAACCCGAACACCTTCATCCTTCCGGGCCTTGCCCCGGGCAAGAGCTTCGGCGGCGGGTTCAACATCCCGGGGGCGCCAGGATACGGCGGCAACCCTTTCCCCGGCGCGGGCAACCAGGAGTCCACCCTGCTTCAGACCGGCTTCTTCACCCAATGGGACATTGCCCTGCATGAACGGTTCAGCCTCGTGGTCGGTGGCCGCGGCGACTACTTCGATGCCGAGGCCAACAGCCCGATTTTCGTCGAGCGGCCCGCGGGCGCCTTCTACGACACGTCGGCCGATGTGCTGAATGGCTCCGTGTTTGTGAGCGGCATCTTCAAGTGGCAGCCCACGCTGTCCTCCTACGTGACCTACAACCTGGTCAATGCGGTCCAGGGTTCCGCCAATTTCGGCGGGGTGGATGGCACGGGTGGTCAGGCGGGCCTGGAGCGGTCGCTGAAGTCCGAGAGCGAGCTGATCGAAATCGGCTCGAAGGCCAGCATCCTCGACAACAAGTTGTTCCTGGGGGCGGCACTCTTCCAGCAGACCCGGCAGGCGCCTCAACTGGTCGGAAACCCCATCGGCATCGAAACCAAGGGCATCGAACTGGAAGCGGTCTACCAGCCGACCCGCTCGTTCAACGCGAGCGCGAACTTCACGTTCCAGGACGCCAAGCAGGACGACTTCGGCTACCAGCAGACCTACAACTACCGGGACGGATTCCCGGTCGGGTTCATCGTGGATGGCCAGTCCGGCACCGGCTTCGGCAGTCCGAACTACAATTCGGCGAACGGCCGGGTCCGCGCCGCGGGCAAGCAACGGGCCGCGAGCGTGCCGCAGGTCATGTTCAACGCCTACATGACCTACCAGTTCGACAACGGCTTCGGAGCCAGCGTGGGACCCCAGGTTACCGGGGAGCAGTGGCAGAACCAGGAAGGCACGCTGCGCATTCCGACCCAGTTCGTGATCAATGCGTTCCTGTTCTATCGCCAGCCCAAGTGGGAGGTGCAGGTCAACTTCTTCAACATCACCGACGAGCGTAACTGGACGTCCATCGATCCGAGTTTCGCCGGCAATGATGTGATCTACCCCGAGAAGCCGTTCAGCGTCGGCGGCCAGATCAAATACAAATTCTGAGTGTGTTATTCCTGTGCAAACCCTCCGCCGCCCATGACGGCGGGGGGCCTTTGGACAGCCCAGAGCCATGAAGGGAACCGGTTCCGAAGGGACAACCAAGTCCCGTTTTGCCCGCCGCCGGGCGATTTTGGGCAGCCTGCTGTGGGCGGCGCTGAGCTGGGCTTTCGTGACGGGGTGCTCCCGGCCGGCGGATTCGGCCAAGGATGTCGTGGAGGCGCCGGCAAAAACCAACCGGCACCGGCTCACGTTCATCAACGATTGGTATCCCGAGGCTGAGCACGGCGGCTATTTCGCCGCCCAGCTCAAGGGTTATTGGGCTGAGCTGGGGCTTGATGTCACGATCGTCGCGGGCGGGCCGAATCCGGACATCGAGAAGAAGGTCGCCCTGGACGAAAACTCGCTGGGGATTGTGCGCGGAGATGCCGTGTTCATTGCGGCCGAGCGGGGCCTCCCGGTCATCGCGGTGAACAGCTACTTCCAGCATGATCCGCAGGGGATCATGGTCCGCGAAGATTCGCCGGTGCGGACATTCGCCGACTTGGAGGACCGGGACCTCGCGATGCAGATCGGCAACACCTGGTTCTCCTATCTGCAGAGCAAATACGGACTCAAGAAAACCCGGACCCGCCCGGTCACCGGAAGCGTGGCGAACTTCGTCGCGGACCCGAACTGGATTACGCAGGCCTACCCGACGTGCGAGCCGTATTACGCCGGCAAGGCTGGGGTCAAGGCCCGGATGATCCAGATCAGCGACAGCGGCTTCGATCCCTACCGGGTGATCATCGCCAACCGGAAGCTGGTCGCGGAACATCCCGAAATCGTGAAGGCCTTTTCCATCGGCGCCTGCAAAGGCTGGATTGAATACTGCCGCGACCCGCTGCCGATCCATGAGCACATTCTTTCGGTCAGTCCCACGATGGAGGCGGAGGGCCTGAAGTTCAGTTACCGCAAGATGCGAGAACTCCGCCTGATCGAAGGCGATCCCGCCAAGGGAGAAACTTTGGGCGAAGTGAAGCCTGAGCGATGGGAGGCACTCCATCAGTTGCTCCTCGATCATCGGCTGATCAAGGCGCCGATTGATCGGGAGAAGGTTTACACCGGTGCCTTTGCGCCCTCGAAGGTGGCCGTCGACCCGCAACTCCCGCCACCGGCGTTGTGACCGTGGCAATCAGCCTTACCCAAGGAAGCGTTTGAAGCGACTCGTCCTCAAGAATATCGGCCATCTCGTGACCATGAACCCGCAGCGCGACGTGCTGCGTGATGCCTATGTGGTGTCGGTCGGCGGTTGGATCCGGGAGATCGGAACCGGCCCGGTTCCCGAATTCACCGGCGCCGAGGTGGTCGATGCCCGGGGCGGCATCTGTCTGCCCGGCCTCATCAATACGCACCACCACATGTTCCAGAATCTGGCGCGTGCATTCACTCCGATCTCCAACCTGCCGCTGCTGCCTTGGCTTGCCGGCCATATGCCGCTCTGGAAGGGGTTCACGCCGGATGATCTGTTTGTCGCCACCCAGGTCGCCTTGGCGGAGCTCATGCTGTCCGGTTGCACGCTGTCGAGCGATCACCACTACCTTTTCCCTGCCGCGGCCTCGCGCGACATCCTCGACGCCGGCTTCCATGCGGCCGAGTCGATGGGTGTCCGTTACGTCGGTTGCCGCGGGAGCGTGAACAATCCGAGCGACATCATGCCCGAGTGGGCGTGCCAGAAGACCGACGAAATCCTCGTGGACTGCCAGCGACTCTTCGATCGGTTCCACGACGCGAAACCCGGTTCGATGCGCCAGGTGGCCTTTGCGCCCTGCACCGTCTTTGGCTGCGAAGGCACGCTCTACAAGGAAACCGCCCGCCTCGCCCGCAAGCTCAAGGTCCGGATGCACACCCACTCCGGCGAAACCATCGCCGAGAACGTCGACGCCGTGGCCACGCTCGGCATGCGTCCCGTCGAATGCCTCAGCGCCTACGAATGGGAAGGCGACGACATCTGGCTGGCCCACGGCATCCATTTCAACGACGCCGAAGTCGCCCATCTCACGCGCAACAGGATGGGCGTGGCCCATTGCCCGTGCTCCAACATGCGCCTCGGTTCCGGCGTCTGCCGCGTGAACGACCTGCGGGACGGCGGTTCGCCCGTCAGCCTTGGGGTGGACGGTAGCGCCTCAAACGATTCCGGGCATATGCTGAACGAGGCGCGGTTCGCGCTGTTCCTCACCCGCGTCGTCCACGGTGCGGAGTCGATGACCGTGGAGAAGGTCCTCGAAATGGCCACGCTCGACGGTGCGCGAAACCTCGGCCGGACCGCCGACCTGGGTTCTGTCGAAGTCGGCAAGTGCGCCGACTTCGCCGTTTTCCCGGCGGAGGACATCTGGAGCAACGGTGCCGAGAACAAGGTCCACGCCCTGCTGCTCTGCCATCCGCGCACGGTCGAAACGCTCGTCATCCAAGGCGAAGTGCGCGTGTCCGAAGGACAGCTCGTCGGCGTGGACCTCCCCAAGCTGCTCGAACACCACCGCAAGACCGCCGCCCGCATTCACGAACGTCGCTAAGCTGCCTCGCTGCATGAGCCTACTACTTCGCGTCCTGCTTCTCGCGAGCCTCCTCTCCACCGCCTCGGCGGCGGCCCTGACCAAGGTCAGGTTCCTTACCGATTGGTATCCGCAACCGGAACACGGCGGATTCTACTACGCGCTGCTGAAGGGCTACTACCGCGAGGCGGGCCTCGAGGTCGAAATCGTTCCGGGCGGTCCGAACTCCTTTGCGATGCCCCGCATCACCACCGGCCATGCCGACATCAGCATGAGTTCGACGGAGGATCTCCTCCTGGCGATCGAACGCGGCCTGCCGGTGCTCGCGATCGGGGCGACGATGCAGCACGATCCTCAAGGCATCATGGTCCACGACAGTTCGCCGGTGCGGAGGTTCGAGGATCTTGAGGGTCGGACCATCGCGGTGGTTCCGGGTTCCGCTTGGTTTACCTACATGATCAAGCGATTCGACCTGAAGGGCGTCAAGGAACGGCCCCTGACCTTCAGCGTTGCCCCGTTCCTCACTGACACGAACTACATCACCCAGTGCTTCATCACGTCCGAGCCGTTCTTCGTCGAGAAGGCCGGAATGAAGGCCCGGGTCCTGCCTTTGCAGAAAACCGGATACGATCCTTACCGGGTCTTCTTCACGACCCGGAAGTATGCGAAGGAAAATCCCCGGGTGGTCGCCGGCTTCGTCGCGGCGTCGATCCGGGGCTGGAAGGAATACATGGACGATCCGGACATCGTTCATGCCGAATTGCAGAAACGGAACCCGGAGCTGAACGCGGACAAGATGAGATTCTCCTGGCAGTCCCTGAAGGAGGGCAAATGTGTGTTGGGCGACCCGGCCAAGGGAGATGCCGTGGGACGCTTCGCGGATGCGCGGTGGAAGTTTCAATACGACATCCTGAAGGATCTCGGGCTGCTCAAGCAGGGCTTCGACTACAAGACAGCGTTTACGTCGGAGTTCATGCCGAAGTGACCCCGCGTCACTCCGAGAGCCCCGGCAACGCGGGCCTCAAGTTGTCGGGCGTCAGTCCCAGCCGGGTGGCAATGGTCGGCAGGCTGGAGGCCTTGCGGTCGGCAGCAGTGTTGATGAGTCCCCGGATCTCTTCGTGCCGGGGAATCAGTTCCTCGTTGGTCTTCGGGTGCCCGAAGTAATAGGCATGGGTCAGCTTCAGCTTCTGGGCCAGTTCCTTGGCCTTCTCGGGTTCACCCTTCGCGTGGGCCGTGAGCAGCAGCGTTTTGGCGAACTGCTCCATATACCAGCAGTCGAGCAACGTGAACTCGCCGGCCGGAACCCCGGTGCGTTCGTCCGTCGTGAACACCATCAGCTTCTGCCCCAGGGTAAACACCTGCGCCCCCATGCCCATCAGGGAGCGCATCGAGTCCGTGGCGACGACTTCGCCGCCGGTATGGCTGCCGCCGGAGGTCGCCCACACGGAAGCCGAGACGCCCCAAAGCGATTCCGACCCCGTCACTTCGAAGAAGCGCCGCAGCGGGGATGACGAGCCCTGCGACCAAGTCGATCCGCCGATGACAAGCACGGGTGCGCCCCGCAACAAGGCCCTTGCTTCCCCCTCGTTGCGGAGGGCCGGCACGCCGTTGACGAAGCTGAGCTTCACCGGCAAAGCGTTTTCGTCCGCCAGCCGTTTGAGGTGAAGCGCGATGCCCAGCCCGGCACGGACACAATCAAACCGCTTGGTATACGGACTCGGGGCAAAGGTCAGGAATCTCACTTCCGGGCTGGTGGCCATCGTCGCTTTCGGGACCGGTGGCAGAACCTCCTGCGCCACCGGTTGAGCGAGGCGACTGAAGCCCAGCACGATTGTGGTTCCGATGATGAAGGAAAGGACCACGCGGAGTGGTCGGCGGGGAAGCGGTGCCAATGACATGTGCAGCGGTGAGCAAATTTGCGTCCAGCAACGGTCCAGGCGTTTGCACCCGGACGAAACGGTCAGGTTCGACCACTTGTCGCCGCCTCGCTGTCGCTTTTTTGGCAGGTCCACAAAACTGCATCATGGCCCCGAAGGGCATCGGCGGCTGGACGCGAATTCTTTGGCGAGCTTTGCGCCCATTTTGCGCGGCGAACGGGTGCCCGGGCCATTCGGATTCACCGATGGCAGGTGGTCTGCTCTGCCGGATCGGAAGAAGGCGACCCTTACGGGCGCCCACTCCAAGCTATGTTGGCCAACGTTGTAATCGACACATTCGTCAAAGGCGGGCCGATCATGTGGCCGCTGCTCATCTCCTCCATCATTGCGCTCGGCGTCGTCGGCGAGCGCTTCCTGTGGTGGAGCCAACAGCGAACCAAGACGGACATGGCACGCCGGCACAAGGTCTTCGATGCGCTGAAGGCGGGTGATCTTGCAGTCGCCTCCAGCATGTCACGCTCCTCGGAGGACCCGGCCGTCCGGATGATCTGGGAGGGGCTGAACTATGCCCACACGGCGGACTCGCTGCCGGGAGCGCTGCAGGTTGCGGCTTCCGACGAGATTGACCGGGCGGAGCGATTCCTGCCGGTCATGGACACGATCATCACGCTGGCCCCGCTGTTGGGCCTGCTGGGCACCGTCACCGGCATCATGCACTCGTTCAATTTCGTGGGCAGCGATGAGCTGGCGGCCACCAAGGTGTCCGGCGGCATCGCGGAGGCGCTGATCGCCACCGCCTACGGGTTGGGCACGGCGATCTTCTGCCTCGTGCCCTACAACTTCTACAATCGCAAGGTCGACCGCCTCCAGCGGGAGCTGGAGACCGTGGCGACCAACGTCGAGGTTCTCGTCGAAGCCTATAAGTTCAAAAAGAATGAAGCTAAGCTCGCGACGGTCGCGTAACGGCCACGGCGGTAAGGCGCGGATTGAGATCATTCCGCTGATCGACATCATGTTCTTCCTGCTCGCCTGCTTCATGCTGGTGAGCCTGAGCATGATCGAGGTGAAGGGGATCAAGGTGAACCTCCCGGTGGCCTCGACGGCTCAGCCGGAGAAGAAGTCGGATTTCTACACCATCAGCGTCGACAAGAAGGGTGACGTCTATTTGGACAAGAAGCCGATGGACCGCTCCGCCCTGCTGGTTGAGCTGATGAAGATCGGCAAGGCGGGCACGAACGAGACCCGCGTCTACATCAGCGGGGATCGCGAGGTCTATTTCGGCTCGGTGATCGACGTGCTCGACAAGGTCAAGCTGGCGGGAATCCAAAAGGTCGCCTTCGAGATCAACAAGGCCTCCGGAGTCCCGGATGCCACGTCGGCCAAAAACTGAAACCGCGTGAGCGCCGTCCTCCAACGGTTGGCCGAACTGGGCCTTTCGCTGCCCGATCCGCCGGTTGCGGGCGGGAACTACCTGCCGTTCCGCGTCGTCGGGAACTTGGTCTTCCTCCCGGGGGTGATCTCAAGTTGGAATGGTTCGCTGACCCACAAGGGCAAGGTCGGTTCCGACCTGACGATTGAGCAGGGGTATGAAGGTGCGAAGGTCTGCGCGCTCAACCTGCTGGCGAACCTCCAGGCCGCGATTGGCGACCTCGACCGCGTCAAGCAGGTGGTCGGAGTGAACGGCTATGTGAATTGCGTCGCCGATTTCCCGGCGAGCCCGAAGGTCATCAACGGCGCTTCGGATCTGTTGGTCGCGGTGTTCGGTGACGCCGGCCGGCATGTCCGGGCTGCCGTCGGGGTCGCCGGCCTGCCGCTGGGAGCAGCGGTTGAAGTGCAGATGACAGTGGAGCTTTCCTGAAATGGCCGAGCATTTTCTCTCCAAGGTCCACGTTCACACCCGCTGGAATCGCGGGCTCGCCCCCGCCTTGGAAATCGAAGCCGGCGACACGGTCGAGTTCGAATGCTTCGATTCGAGCGGCGGGCAGGTAACTCCGACCAGCACGCTCGACGACTACGCGAAGATCGATCGGGGCCGCATCCACACCATCACCGGGCCCGTGTTCGTCAAGGGCGCGCGGCCCGGCGACGTTTTGGAAGTGCGCATCCGCCGGGTCACCCACCAAGGATGGGGCTGGACGAGTCTGGTTCCCGGGCTGGGTTCGTTGCCCGAACGGTTTCCCGATCTGTTCCTTTTCATCTGGGCGCTGGAAGGAAACATCAGTCGTTCGCTGGCCCCCGTTACCTTGCCGTTGGCTCCATTCCTGGGGATCATGGGAGTCGCCCCGCCGCACGAAGGTGAACACCGCACCCGGCCCCCCGGCTCGTTCGGCGGCAACTTGGACATCCGGCAAATGGTGGAGGGCACGACGCTTTACCTGCCGATCTTCAACGAGGGCGCCCTGTTCTCGGCCGGCGACGCGCATGCGGCCCAAGGCGACGGCGAGGTTTGCATCAACGGCATCGAAGCGCCGGTGAACGCGGAATTGCAGCTGACGCTTCGCAAAGACCTTCGGCTTGACCAGCCGTTCGCCGAATTCCCGCCGGCCAAGACCCCGGTGCTGCCGGACTTGGGCGCGTTCGCCTTCATTGCCTCGGCCGAGCAGGCCATGGATGCCGCCCGGGATGTGATCCACCACGCCATCGACTTTCTGGTCACGCGGTTCCGCCTCAGCCCGCAGCACGCCTACATCCTTTGCAGCGTTGCGCTCGATTTGAAGATCAGCCAATGCGTGAACATCCCCATGATCACGGTCACGGGAACGCTGGCCCGGAACCTGTTTCCAAACGGAGGCAAGCCGTGAAGCTCGGGGCGTTCTTCCGATCGGTGTCCTGCTGCGTGCTGATTGGGGTAGCTGTCCTGCCACGGGCCCGCGCAGAGGAAATGTCGCTGCGGGTGTTCGGGAAGCTAGCCGGCGGGACCAACAATGTGGTCGTCGGTTATCCGACGCTGCTCGCCAAGGCGGCACCTCCGGTGAAGGTGGAATTGGATCCTGAACTGGGGCGGGCCGCCGAGTTTCGCGGGGTGGCGTTGGCGGAACTCCCGCGCCTGCTCGGCGCCGGTCCGGACTCCGACCTGATCATCCTGCGGGCGGCGGACAACTACTTCAGCTGCTTTCCGAAGGACTATGTCGACCAGCATCAGCCGTTCCTCGCAGTTGAGATTGATGGCGCCCCGCCGTCACGCTGGCCCAAGACTTCCTACGGAGCCGCCTTGGGGCCCTACTTGGTTTCGCACCCGAAGTTCGTCGGCGCGGAGCTGCTGCCGGGCTTGAAGGAATCGCCGCGGTTCCCCTACGCCGTCGTGAGCCTCGAGTTCGCGCGCGCGGCCGAAACGCTCGACCGCCTGAAGGTCGCCGGGGCGGCGACAAATCACTCTCTCCGGATCGGCGAAACACTGGCGCTCTCGGCGTGCATCTCGTGCCATCACGCCGGGGACTTCGGCGGGACCCTGGCCCAGCGCCCCTGGGTCATACTGTCCACCTGGGCCAAAGCGGATCCCGGCTACTTCCGTCGTTATGTCCGCGATCCCAAGGCGGTGAATCCCGCCGCGAAGATGGGCGGCTTCAAGGACTGGCCGGCCGAGGCGATCGAGGCGGTGCGGGGTTACTTCGCCGCCTATTCCCCGGCGCCATGAGCGACGAACTGAACCTGCCGCAGCCGTTCGCCGAACTGACCGCGGCTGCGGATCGGTATGAGGCGGCGCTTGTGGCGAACGATGTCCCGGTGTTGCAGGAACTGTTCTGGAATTCGCCCCAGGCGATCCGCTACGGCGCCACCGAAAATCTTTATGGCTACCAAGCGATCGAGTTGTTTCGGGCTTCCCGTCCCGCGGTCGGGCTGGAGCGGACCGTGGTCAGGCGGGCCATCCTGACCTTCGGGCTCGAGACCGGAGTCGTGAATCTTGAATTCTCCCGCAATCGGGAGGGCAAGGCCATCATGGGCCGTCAGTCCCAAACTTGGCGGAAGACTGCCGAAGGCTGGCGGATAGTATCCGCCCATGTCTCGGTGCTCGAACCTCGCCCCTGATGGCGAGGGCTGGGCGGCGGCTACGCCTTCCCGTCGCCCGCCTCACCGCCACGGAGAAGCTTCCGGTAGGTGGCGAGGGCCAGCAAGGGCCAGGAGTTCCGATACATGTCGTATTTGAGGTAGAACACCTTGGGAAAGCCGGTGCCGGTGATTTCTTCCTCGCTCCAGGAACCGTCCTCGTTCTGGTTCCGGATGAGCCATTCGAGGCCGCGTTTCAGGGACGGATCGTCGGGATTACCCATGGCGGCCAAGCCCATGACGGCCCAGGCGGTCTGCGACGGCGTGCTGGGTCCCTGGCCTTTGTAGACCGGATCGTCGTAGGTATTGCAGCGTTCGCCCCAACCGCCGTCGGGACGCTGGACACTGCGGAGCCAAGCGGCGCCCCGTTGCAGCCACGGCTCGTTCATGTCGAGGCGTAGCGCCTTCATGCCGCGCAGGACCTGCCACGTTCCGTAAATGTAGTTTACCCCCCAGCGACCATACCAGGAGCCGTCGGCCTCCTGCTGCCGGCGGACGTAATCGATGGCGTCCACGATCTGCGGGTGCTTCACGTCCCAGCCTTCGTAGCCGAGCAGTTCAAGGATACGGGCGGTGATGTCCGCGCATTCCGGGTCGAGCATCGCGTTGTGGTCTGCGAAGGGGACCTTTTCGAGGATGCTCTTGGTGCAATCCTTGTCGAAGGCCGCCCAGCCGCCGTCCTTGCACTGGAAGGTCATCATCCACTGGATGGCCCGGGCACAGCATTCGTCGCGTCGGCGCCGATCGTCGGTCGGGACCTGGCGCAGGGCGAGGACGACCATGGCGGTGTCATCGACGTCGGGGTTCCATTTGTTGGCAAACTCGAAGACCCAGCCGGAAGCCTCGACCTTGGCCGGGTTCTTGTGAACCCAGTCGCCGCGGAAACGGATCTCCTTGTCCATCAACCAGACGGCGGCCTGCTTCATCCGGGGATGGTCGGACGGC